>NZ_LOPV01000094.1 GCF_001469865.1 Haloferax profundi | reverse complement strand
GCGTCACGACCGTGACAGGGTCGTATGATGGGCCACTACACCACCCGGGCTTACTGAAGTGAGTTGTCGGATACGGAGAGCGCCCGAGGCGGGATTTGAACCCGCGTCACGACCGTGACAGGGTCGTATGATGGGCCACTACACCACCCGGGCCCTCCGTCTGCACTCATTCGTAGCCGAGGTTTATAGATAAGACTTACCATCTGTTCTGCCCATGGCCCGCGGTACCGCGATTCTTGCCCCGAAGACATTTATATCGCGATACCCCATGCCAATACGTGACGATTCGCGCATCTCCGGTGCGTGACCGCCGATAGCGCTGCCTTTCTTCGACGCAGTTAACAAGTGTTAAATGGATGGCTGCCAAAATCTGCCGTAGTATCCCGTGACAGCTTCTTCCAGCACCCAGCAGCACCATACATGGTAGACGTAAGCCAACACACACTGGTTCCAGAACACACGGTTCTCGACGACGAGGAAGTCGAGAGTGTGTTACAGGAGTACAACGTCGAGAAGACGAATCTCCCGAAGATCAAGCGGAAAGACCCGGCGCTCCCCGACGACGCAGAGCCCGGTGACGTCATCAAGATCGTCCGGAATTCGCGAACGACCGACAAAGCAGTCGTATATCGACTGGTGATCGAATGAACCGACAAGCACGACGCGAAGTCTCTCGTAAGTACTTCTCTGAAGAACGGCTCGCAGAACACCACTTCCGCTCTTTCAACGCCTTCCTCGAACGCGGCATGTCCGAAGTCGTCGAGGAGAAGGCCACCATCGAGACCGACATCGGTGACAAAGAAGGCGAAGAGCCGGTCTACGTCGAACTCGGTGGCGTCCGCGTGGAGACGCCCCGCGTCCGCGAGGCCGACGGTTCCGAAGAACTGCTCTTCCCGCAGGAAGCGCGCCTGCGCAACATCACCTACTCCGCCCCCGTGTTCATGGAGATGTCCATCGTCCGCGGCGGCGAAGAAGAAGAGGAAGTCGTGGTCGACACCGCCGAGACGAAGGTCGGCCGGATGCCCATCATGGTCGGCTCCTCGAAGTGTAACATCGCCGAGCTCACCGACGAGGACCTCGTCGAAATCGGTGAAGACCCCGTCGACCCCGGTGGCTACTTCATCGTCAACGGGTCCGAGCGCGTGCTCATGACCTCGGAGGACCTGGCACCCAACAAGATTCTCGCCGAGTACGACACGAAGTACGGCGACGAGATTCAGGTCGCCAAGACCTTCAGTCAGCGCCGCGGCTACCGCGCACTCGTTCTCTGTGAGCGCAACCGCGAAGGACTCCTCGAAGTGTCGTTCCCGTCCGTCTCCGGGAGCGTCAACTTCGTCACGCTCGTGCGTGCACTCGGCCTCGAATCCGACGAGGAGATCGTCCACCGCGTCTCCGACGACCCGGAGATTGTGAAGTTCATGCTCGAGAACCTCGAAGAGGCCGACGTTCAGACTCAAGAACAGGCCATCGAGGCACTCGGCAAGCGCGTCGCCGGCGGGCAGGGGAAGAACTACCAGCTCAAGCGCGCCAACTACGTCATCGACCGCTACCTCCTTCCGCACCTCCACGAAGAGGGTGCCGAAGAAGAGGAAGTCCGCATGAACAAGGCGTACTACCTCTGCCGCATGGCCGAGGCGTGTTTCGAACTCGCACTCCAGCGCCGCGAGTCCGACGACAAAGACCACTACGCCAACAAGCGCCTCAAGGTGTCCGGCGACCTGATGAAGGACCTCTTCCGGACGGCGCTCAACAAACTCGCACGCGACGTGAAGTACCAGCTCGAACGTGCGAACATGCGTAACCGCAACCTCACGGTCAACACCGTGGTCCGCTCCGACGTGCTCACCGAGCGCCTCGAACACCCCATCGCGACCGGGAACTGGGTTGGAGGCCGTTCGGGCGTCTCCCAACTCGTCGACCGTACCGACTACATGGGTGTCCTCTCTCACCTCCGCCGTCTTCGCAGTCCGCTGTCGCGCTCCCAGCCGCACTTCGAGGCGCGCGACCTGCACGCGACCCAGTGGGGTCGCATCTGTCCCTCGGAGACGCCGGAAGGGCCGAACTGTGGTCTGGTGAAGAACTTCGCGCAGGCGATGGAGCTCTCACAGAACGTCGAAGACGAACAGGCACTGAAACGAGAACTCGCGTCGATGGGTGTCGAGGGTATCCCCGGCATCGACAGCATCGACGCCACACCCGCAGACGACTAACATGGCTCAGGCACAGCGAGAAGCGAAAGTATACGTCAACGGTAGTCTCGTCGGGACGCACCCCGACCCCAACCAACTCGCAGCGCAGATTCGCGAGGCGCGTCGCCGCGGCGACGTCAGCCAGATGGTGAACGTCTCCGTCAAGGAGCGCACCCGCGAAGTAATCATCAACGCGGACGCCGGGCGTGCCCGTCGTCCCCTCATCGTCGTCGAAGACGGTGAACCGCTGCTCACAGACGAACACGTCGAAGCACTCGAGAACGACGAACTCGACTTCGAGGACCTCGTCGAGCGAGGACTCGTCGAGTTCATCGACGCCGAAGAAGAAGAGGACATCTACGTCTCGGTCGACGAAGACGAACTCAACGAAGACCACACGCACCTCGAAATCGACCCGCAACTCATCTTCGGCATCGGTGCCGGGATGATTCCGTACCCGGAACACAACGCCTCGCCGCGTATTACGATGGGTGCAGGGATGATGAAGCAGTCGCTGGGGATTCCGGCCGCGAACTACCGTATCCGCCCGGACACCCGCCAGCACCTCATGCACTACCCACAGCTCTCGATGGTCAAGACCCAGACCACAGAGCAGATTGGGTTCGACGAGCGCCCGGCGGCACAGAACTTCGTCGTCGCCGTGATGTCCTACGAGGGGTTCAACATCGAGGACGCACTCGTCATGAACAAGGGGTCGGTCGAGCGCGCACTCGCCCGTTCGCACTTCTTCCGCACCTACGAGGGCGAAGAGCGCCGCTACCCCGGTGGACAGGAAGACCGCTTCGAGATTCCGTCGCAGGACGTGCGCGGTGCGCGCGGTGAAGACGCGTACTCGCACCTCGACGAAGACGGCCTCGTCAACCCAGAGACCGTCGTCGACGAGAACTCCGTGCTGCTCGGCAAGACGTCGCCGCCGCGGTTCCTCGAAGAACCCGACGACATGGCCGGTCTCTCGCCGCAGAAGCGCCGTGAAACGTCCGTCACGATGCGCTCGGGCGAATCTGGTGTCGTCGACACGGTCACCCTCATGGAAGGTGAAGACGGGTCGAAACTCGCCAAGGTCTCTGTCCGCGACCAGCGCGTTCCGGAACTCGGCGACAAGTTCGCGTCCCGGCACGGACAGAAGGGTGTCATCGGCCACCTTGCGCCGCAAGAAGACATGCCCTTTACCGCCGACGGCGTCGTCCCCGACCTCGTCCTCAACCCGCACGCACTGCCGTCGCGCATGACGGTCGGTCACGTGCTGGAGATGCTCGGTGGCAAAGTCGGCGCACTCGAAGGCCGCCGCGTCGACGGGACCGCTTTCCAGGGCGAAGACGAACACGAACTTCGCTCGGCACTGGAAGAACGCGGCTTCATGTCCTCCGGCAAGGAGGTCATGTACTCCGGCGTCACCGGCGAGAAGATCGAGGCCGAAATCTTCGTCGGCATCATCTTCTACCACAAGCTGTACCACATGGTGAGCAACAAGCTGCACGCCCGTTCGCGCGGTCCCGTGCAGGTTCTCACCCGTCAACCGACCGAAGGGCGCGCCCGCGAGGGTGGCCTTCGTCTCGGTGAGATGGAGCGTGACACCGTCATCGGACACGGTGCCGCGATGGTGCTGCAAGAGCGCCTGCTCGACTCCTCCGACAAGGAGAAGGTCTACATCTCCGCCGACACCGGCATGGTCGCCGTCGAGGACCGCGACCAGCGCCGTATCTACGACCCCGTCACCGGCGACGAGGACAACATCCACGAAATCGACATCAGCTACGCGTTCAAGCTGCTCTTAGACGAGATGGTCGCACTCGGCGTTCGCCCGCGAATCGAGCTCAAGGACGCGGTCTAATCACACATGTCAATGCAGACACCCAAAGAAATCGGCAGTATTCAGTTCGGGTTGATGGACCCGGAGACGTACCGAGACATGTCCGCGACGAAGGTCATCACCGCGGACACCTACGACGACGACGGCTACCCAATCGACATGGGTCTCATGGACCCGCGTCTGGGCGTCATCGACCCCGGTCTGCAGTGCCGCACCTGCGGCCAGCACTCCGGGTCGTGTAACGGGCACTTCGGCCACATCGAACTGGCCGCCCCCGTCATCCACGTCGGCTTCACGAAACTCATCCGTCGCCTGCTCCGTTCGACCTGCCGCGAGTGCGGCCGTCTCGCGCTCACGCAGGAAGAAGCAGACGAGTACCGCGACAACCTCAAGCGCACGAAGGAACTCGGCGACGACTGGAGCGACGTGATGAAGTCGGCAGTCCGGCAGGCCCGCAAGGCCCACCGCTGTCCCCACTGTGGTTCCCCACAGCACGACATCAAGCACGAGAAGCCGACGACCTACTACGAGGTCCAGAACGTGCTCGCCGGCGACTTCTCCGAGCGCATCGCCTCCGCGATGCAACCGGACCCCGACGACGAGGACGACGAAGGCATCTCGCCGGTCGACCTCGCGGAGAAAGCAGACCTCCCGGCCGACCGCATCAATCAGGTGCTCGCCGGTGAGTTCCGTCCCGTCGGCGACGACCGGAAGGCACTCGAGAAGGCCCTCGGCATCGACCTGACCGAAGAGGACATGAACAAACTGATGCCCTCGGACATCCGCGACTGGTTCGAGGACATCCCGGACGAAGACCTCGTCACGCTCGGCATCGACCCCGACCGGTCGCGCCCCGAGTGGATGATTCTGACCGTCCTCCCCGTCCCGCCGGTCACGGCCCGGCCGTCGATTACGCTCGACAACGGCCAGCGCTCCGAGGACGACCTGACCCACAAACTCGTCGACATCATCCGCATCAACCAGCGGTTCATGGAGAACCGCGAGGCCGGTGCGCCGCAACTGATTATCGAGGACCTGTGGGAACTGCTTCAGTACCACGTCACCACGTTCATCGACAACGAGATTTCGGGCACGCCGCCGGCACGCCACCGCTCCGGTCGTCCGCTCAAGACGCTCAGTCAGCGTCTGAAAGGCAAGGAAGGTCGCTTCCGCGGTTCCCTGTCCGGGAAGCGTGTCAACTTCTCCGCGCGTACTGTCATCTCGCCGGACCCGACGCTTTCGCTCAACGAAGTCGGTGTCCCGGACCGCGTCGCCACCGAGATGACCCAGACGATGAACGTCACCGAGCGGAACATCGAGGAGGCCCAGCAGTACGTCCGCAACGGCCCCGAGAAACACCCCGGTGCGAACTACGTCCGTCGTCCCGACGGCCGTCGCCTGAAGGTGACCGAGAAGAACTGCGAAGAACTCGCAGAGAAAGTCGAACTCGGTTGGGAAGTCAACCGACACCTCGTCGACGGTGACATCGTCATCTTCAACCGACAGCCATCGCTGCACCGGATGTCCATCATGGCGCACGAAGTCGTCGTGATGCCGTACAAGACGTTCCGCCTGAACACTGTCGTCTGCCCGCCGTACAACGCTGACTTCGACGGCGACGAGATGAACATGCACGCCCTCCAGAACGAGGAGGCCCGTGCCGAGGCGCGCGTCCTCATGCGCGTCCAAGAGCAGATTCTCTCGCCGCGCTTCGGTGAGAACATCATCGGCGCTATCCAGGACCACATTTCGGGAACGTACCTGCTCACGCACGACAACCCGCACTTCGTCGAGACGCAGGCACTCGACCTGCTCCGCGCGACGCGCGTGGACACGCTCCCAGAACCCGCGGGCGAAGACGAAGACGGTCGCCCGTACTGGACGGGCCAGCAAATCTTCTCCGAACTCCTGCCCGACGACCTGGACATGGAGTTCACCTCGAAGGTCGGCGACACGGTCCGCATCGAAGACGGCCAACTCGTCGAGGGGACTATCGACGAAGACGCCGTCGGTGCGTTCGGTGGCGAAATCGTCGACGCACTCGCCAAGGACTACTCGAAGACGCGTTCGCGCATCTTCATCAACGAGATTGCGTCGCTGGCGATGCGCGCCATCATGCACTTCGGTCTCTCTATCGGTATCGACGACGAGTCCATCCCGGAGGAGGCGAACGCGCAGGTCGACGAGGCCATCGAGTCCGCCTACGAGAAGATTCAGGAACTCATCGAAATCTACGAGAACGGCGAACTCGAGTCGCTGCCGGGCCGTTCGGTCGACGAGACGCTCGAGATGAAGATTATGCAGCGCCTCGGCAAGGCACGCGACTCTGCCGGTGAAATCGCCGAAGACCACTTCGCAGAGGACAACCCGGCAGTCGTGATGTCCAAGTCCGGTGCGCGTGCGTCCATGCTCAACCTGACGCAGATGGCCGGGTGTGTCGGCCAGCAGGCAGTTCGGGGCGAGCGCATCAACCGCGGCTACGAAGGCCGCACCCTGAGCCACTACCAGAAAGGTGACCTCTCGGCCGACGCGCACGGGTTCGTCGAGAACTCCTACCGCGCCGGCCTCACCCCGCGTGAGTTCTTCTTCCACGCGATGGGTGGCCGCGAAGGGCTGGTCGACACTGCAGTCCGTACCTCGAAGTCCGGGTACCTGCAGCGTCGTCTCATCAACGCACTGTCCGAACTGGAAGCACAGTACGACGGGTCCGTCCGCGACACGTCGGGCACCATCGTCCAGTTCGAGTTCGGTGAGGACGGTACGAGTCCGGTGAAGGTGTCGTCGAGTGAGGACACGCCCATCGACGTCGACGCCATCGCCGACCGCGTCCTCGAATCCGAGTTCAAGTCCGAAGCGGAGAAAGAGCGCTTCCTCGGGGAACGTGCACCGCCGACCAACCTCTCCGAACACGCCGAACCGCGCGTCACTTCCCGTGCGGAGGTAGAATCCGATGACTGAGAACGTTGACCTCTCCCAGTACGAATTCGTCGACGAGACCATCGCCGACGTCGTCGAGGCCAAAGAGTTGCCTCGACGCCTGAAGGACCGCATCTACCAGACTATCGAAGACCGCGAGGGCGTCTCGTCCGACCAGGCCCGCGAAATCGCGCAGGCCGTCGCGACGCGCTACACCGACACGCGTGTCGACCCACTCGACCCCGTCGGGACGGTGTCGGCGCAGTCTATCGGTGAGCCCGGAACGCAGATGACGATGAACACGTTCCACTACGCGGGTGTCGCAGAAATCGACGTCACGCAGGGGCTCCCCCGACTCATCGAACTCGTGGACGCGCGGAAGACGCCGGACACGCCGATGATGACGGTCTACCTCGACGACGAGTACGCCGAGAACCGTGACCTCGCTCACCAGGTCGTCTGGGACATCGAGTCCACGAAGATTCTCGCACTCGGTGACATCTCGACCAACGTCGCCGACATGGTCGTGCAGGTCAACCTCAACGACGAGACGCTGCTCGAACGGTGGCCGACCTACGACGACGAAGGCGTCGTCGCCAGCGAGATTGCAGACACCATCGAGGACGCACTCGGTGTCAAGACTCGCCGTGAGGGGACGCTCATCGAGTTCGGCCCCGAGAGCCCGAGTTACCGCCGTCTCCTTCAACTCGTCGAGGAACTGCGCGACATCGTGTTCAAGGGTATCGAGGAAGTCTCCCGCGTCGTCATCCGCAAGGAACAGAACGACGAGACGGACAAAGAAGAGTTCGTCCTCTACACCGAGGGGTCCGCCTTCGGCGACGTACTCTCTATCGAGGGCGTCGACGCCTCTCGCACCACCTCGAACAACATCCACGAGGTGCACAAGCAACTCGGTATCGAGGCCGCTCGCGAGGCGATCATCAACGAGACGATGAACACGCTCAAAGAGCAGGGTCTCGACGACGTGAACATCCGTCACCTGATGCTCGTCGCCGACATCATGACGAACGACGGGACCATCGAGTCCATCGGCCGTCACGGTATCTCCGGGTCGAAGGACTCCGTCCTCGCGCGTGCAGCATTCGAGGTCACGGTCAACCACCTGCTCGACGCGGCCATCCACGGCGAAGAAGACGACCTCGACGGCGTCATCGAGAACGTCATCGTCGGTAAGCCGATTGCAATCGGCACCGGTGACGTGGACCTGCGGATGGGGTCGCTCGACGTCGACGACGTCGAGGCCAACGCCGCGCCCGAACCGTCGGACGACTGACGATGAAAGTCACGCTGTCGGATACGGCACGCCGGTACATCGCCCTCTTCGAGGACGAGACCGGCGCGACGGCGAA
>NZ_LOPV01000093.1 GCF_001469865.1 Haloferax profundi | reverse complement strand
CTTCGACGACCGGGTCGTCTTCCTCGTCTCGGCGGGGGAGATGGCGACGGCAATCGGTCCCGGCGGGCGGACGGTCCAGTCGGTCGAACGACGCATCGGTCGCTCCGTCGAGTTGGTCGAAGACGCCGACACGCCGGAAGCGTTCGTCGCGAGCGCGCTCGCACCGGCCGCCGTTCGACACGTGACGATTTCACGCCAGAACGACACCGTCGCCTACGTCGAAGTCGCCGAAGAAGACCGCGGGGTCGCTATCGGTGCACAGGGGAAGACTATCGACACCGCCCGTGAACTGGCCCGTCGTCACTACGACATCGACGACATCCAGTTGACGTAGGACGACGCCGGGTCGTCTGCGACATCGCTCGACCACACGTTTTTGTCCGCCGCGTGCGGCGAGGTATTCATGTTGCCGTTTCGACCAGTAGTCGTCACTGTCCTCGGCCAAATCGACCTCGGACAACTCGGGGTGTACGAGGATGCTGCGGGTGCTGCTGCGGGATTCGTGGTCGGAGCACTCGTCGTCTACCTCTTCGGCCGACTCGCACTCGTCCCCGGTGTCACGCGTGTCGTCAGTTCTCGCAACGAGAACAACCCGACGTTAGAGACGGCGACGCGGACCTACACGCACGCGTTCGTCGTGTTCGTCGCCGGACTCGCGGGACTCGTCGGCGCAGGATACGGGTCGTTGCTGACCGACAGCGCACTCATCATCGCGGCGGTGACGCTCGTCCTCGGCGTCGCCGGACAGGAAGTCATCGGCGCACTCATCAGCGGTCTCTTTCTCGTCGCCGACCCGGACTTCAACGTCGGTGACTGGATTTCGTGGCCCAACGGTGAAGGGGTAGTCGAAGCGGTCGACTTCCGCGTCACACGCGTGCGCACGCTGAACAACGAAACTGTGACCGTCCCGAACACCGAACTCACCACGAACGTCCTCGTTCGCCCGTACGGGAGAGAACGGTACCGAGTCACGGAACGAGTCGACGTCGCGTACGGCGACGACGTGGAACTCGCGCTTCGCGAACTGGTCGAAGTGACCCGTGGAGACGACCGGGTGTTAGAAGACCCCGAACCGACCTCACGTATCGTCGAGTTCGCGGGGAGTTCCGTGGGCCTCAAAGCGGAATTCTGGGTCGCGTCGCCGATGGACGTGAACCTCATCGACGTACGGTCACAGTTCAGACGGCGGGTAAAGTTGCGGTTCGACGAAGTCGGACTGACGCTCGGCCCGCCCTCCGGCCGCGAAGTTAGTGGGTCGTTGAACGTGGACCTCGCGGGCGAGCGCGGGTCTGCGCCGGACGTTGTCGGTGAGTGACATGCTCGACGCGAACGACACCTTCTCCGGGCACTTTAGTGCCTCTTCGCACACGAGCGCCCTTCGTTTGGAAACTGACGAGACGGGTTCAGCTTCGATTAGCGACCCCTAAGGACGAATCTGAGGCCGTCTCGTCGGATTCGAAAAGGGAGGCTTAAGTAGCTCCATCTGGAACTCATGTTCACTATGGCGAACGGCAAATACGCCGCGCGCAAGCTCAAGAAAGACCGGCAGAAGCGACGCTGGTCCGACTCTGAGTACGCGCGCCGTGAGCGCGGTCTCGGCAAGAAGTCCGACCCGCTCGAGGGTGCCCCGCAGGGTCGTGGCATCGTCCTCGAGAAGGTTGGTATCGAAGCAAAGCAGCCGAACTCGGCAATCCGGAAGTGTGTCCGTGTTCAGCTCATCAAGAACGGAAAGCAGGTCACCGCCTTCTGTCCCGGTGATGGTGCAATCTCGTTCATCGACGAGCACGACGAAGTCACCATCGCCGGTATCGGTGGTGCGAAGGGTCGCGCGATGGGTGACCTTTCGGGTGTCAACTACAAGGTCGAGAAGGTCAACGGCGTCTCGATGATCGAACTCGTCCGTGGAAACGCTGAGAAGCCGGTGCGCTAAACCATGTCGGAAAGCGAATCCCCCGAGCCTGAGTCTCCCGCCAGCAGCGACGAAGCGAACCAGAACGCGCTTCTGTTCGGCGTCTGGGACGTCTCCGAGATGGAGTACACCGACCCCAGCATGAGCCGCTACATCAAGGCGACGCCTATCGCTCACACGATGGGTCGTCACGCCTCGAAGCAGTTCAAGAAGAGCGAAATCAGCATCGTCGAGCGTCTCATCAACCGCCTGATGCAGACCGAAGACAACACGGGTCACAAGCAGAAGACGAGTAAAATCGTCAAGGAAGCGCTCGAAATCGTCAACGAGCGCACCGAAGAGAACCCGGTTCAGGTCCTCATCCGTGCCGTCGAGAACGCCGGCCCCCGCGAGGAGACTGTCCGTCTCAAGTACGGTGGCATCTCCGTCCCGCAGGCCGTCGACGTCGCTCCCCAGCGCCGTGTCGACGAAGCACTGAAGTTCATCGCCCAGGGCACCCTCAAGGGCTCCTACAAGACGACGACGAGCGCCGCCGAGGCACTCGCACAGCAGCTCATCGGTGCCGCCGACTACGACGTGCAGGCGTACGCTATCTCCCAGAAGGAAGAAAAAGAGCGCGTCGCAGAAGCAGCCCGATAATCTCCCTCTCTCTTCGTTTTTCACGCCTCCTGAGCGGTCGTGCTGTCTCGCTTCGTCTCAGTCGGCGGCGACGTTGGACCCGACGACGTAGTTCTTCACCACGTCCACGAGCGTGCGCCGATACTCGCTCTTCGAGGGGTCGGCCGCGAGCGTCCGGAAGTGTTCTTTGAACGTCTCCAGTGAGACGGACGGAGCGTCGTCTGCGGCGGCGTGTGCCAGGTCGTAGAGCCGGTGGTCGGTGTCGATGAGGTCGTGTCGCTCTGCGAGTGCGAGCGCGAACGCCGCGTTGACGGCCGTTATCTCCGGGTCCGACCCGGTGGTGACGAGTTGCGACCCCGGCCGGGCCACCGGTTGCGGGCGGTCGGCGAGGGCGGCAGCGAGTTGTGATTCGAGGAACTGGACGAGTTTGTCCGCGGGCGCGACGGCGAGCGTCAGGTCGTCCGCGTAGATGTCCTTACAGTGATTCGCAATCTGGTAGCAGTGGGCGAGTTTTCGCCGTTCGACCGTCCGGCCGGTGAGTGCGAGGAAGACAGCCTCTTCGGTCGACTGGTAGTGCGAAGCGTGGCCTTCCTCGTTGCGGGCCATATGGGACAGTTCGTGCAGTGCGAGTTCGCGACTCATCGCACTCGTCGCCACCTGCCGCGAGATGTTGAGGACGTGGTGGTCCTGATAGTGGGCGGCCCAGGTGCGGGAGTCGGGGTCCTCGCGCACGTGCACGAAGACTGGATATTCGAGGTCGAACTCGGTTTCGAACAGGTCGGCGGCGCTCAAGAACGGGTCTGCTGGTGCGCCTCCGAGCACACGGAGGTCCATTCGTATGTGTGTAATGTTATCAACCAACATGACTCTTGCGCCGGGTGACCAGCGACGAGATAGTGTGAACGACACTCACGCTATCGTGACAAAAATGCTCATACCCCGGCAGTAGGACGGCTGACGAGGGCAAATCCGCTCGGCAAAAACACTACTCTTTTGACCCTCCTGCCGGTAGACCTCTGTATAATGGGCCGACGAAAGAAAATCGTCCAGGAATGTGAGAAACTGATGGACAAGCCGGAGCAGATCCGGAACATCGCCATCGCAGCTCACGTCGACCACGGGAAGACGACGCTTTCGGACAACCTCCTCGCGGGTGCCGGCATGATCTCTGACGAGACTGCTGGTCAGCAACTCGCGATGGACACGAAAGAAGACGAACAGGAACGCGGTATCACCATCGACGCGGCAAACGTCTCGATGACCCACGAGTGGGAAGACCAGAACCACCTCATCAACCTCATCGACACGCCGGGCCACGTCGACTTCGGTGGCGACGTGACGCGTGCGATGCGTGCCGTCGACGGTGCGCTCGTCGTCGTCGACGCCGTCGAAGGTGCCATGCCGCAGACCGAGACGGTCCTGCGTCAGGCACTCCGTGAGGGCGTCAAGCCGGCCCTGTTCATCAACAAGGTCGACCGCCTCATCAACGAACTGCAGGAAGGTCCCGAGGAGATGCAACAGCGTCTCGTCGACGTCATTACCGACGTCAACGAACTCATCCGCGGGATGACCGAAGAGAAGGACTACGACTGGACTGTCTCCGTCGAAGACGGGACCGTCGCCTTCGGGTCTGCCCTCTACAAGTGGGGTGTCTCCATGCCGTCGATGGAAGAGACTGGTATCTCCTTCGGCGACATCATGGAACTCGAACGCGCTGGCGACCGCCAGGAACTCCACGAGCGCACGCCGCTTTCGGACGTCGTCCTCGACATGGTTGCGGAGCACTTCCCCAACCCGCTCGAAGCCCAGCCCCGTCGTATCCCGACGGTCTGGCGTGGTGACTCCGAGTCCGAACTCGCGCGCCAGATGCGCGAAGTCGACGACGACGGCGAAGTCGTCTTCATGGCGACCGACATCTCGATGGACCCCCACGCGGGCGAAATCGCGACGGGTCGTCTCTTCTCCGGTACCATCCGCAAGGGTCAGGAGCTCTACGTCTCCGGTACCGCAGGCAAGAACCGCGTCCAGTCTGTCGGTGTCTTCATGGGTGGCGAACGCGAGGAACTCGACCGCGGCGTCCCCGCAGGGAACATCGCGGCCGTCACGGGTCTCCGTGACGCCATCGCCGGTTCCACCGTCTCGTCCGTCGAGATGACGCCGTTCGAGTCCATCGAGCACATCTCCGAGCCTGTCATCACGAAGTCCGTCGAGGCAGAGCGCATGGACGACCTGCCGAAGCTCATCCAGACGCTCCAGCAGGTCGCAAAGGAAGACCCGACCATCCGCATCGAGATTAACGAGGACACGGGCGAGCACCTCATCTCCGGTCAGGGTGAACTCCACCTCGAAGTCATCACGCAGCGTATCCGCGACAACCAGGGCATCCCGGTCCGCACCGGTGAGCCGATTGTCGTCTACCGCGAGCAGGTCCAGGGTCAGTCCCACGAAGTCGAGGGTGTCTCCCCGAACCGCCACAACAAGTTCTACATCACGGCGGAACCCCTCTCGCAGGACATCGTCGACGACATCAAGCTCGGCGAAATCTCGATGGACATGCCCGAACTGGAGCGCCGCGAGGCACTGCAGGAAGCCGGCATGGACAAGGACTCTTCGCAGAACGTCGAACACATCCACGGGACCAACATCCTCATCGACGACACGAAGGGTATCCAGCACCTCAACGAGACGATGGAACTCGTCATCGAGGGTCTCGAAGAGGCACTCGACGACGGTCCGCTCGCTGCGGAACCCGTCCAGGGGACGCTCCTCCGTCTCCACGACGCCAAGCTCCACGAGGACACCATCCACCGCGGTCCCGCACAGGTCATCCCTGCGACGCGTGACGCGGTCCACCGTTCGCTCATCGCGGGTCAGGTGAAGCTCCTCGAACCCATCCAGAACGTCCGCATCGACGTTCCGTCCGACTACATGGGCTCGGCATCCGGCGAGATTCAGGGTCGCCGTGGCCGCGTCGACGACATGTACCAGGAAGGTGACCTCATGGTCATCGAGGGTATCGCACCCGTCGAAGAGATGATCGGCTTCTCCTCGGACGTTCGCTCCGCGACGGAAGGCCGCGCCTCCTGGAACACGGAGAACGCTGGCTTCCGCGTCCTCTCGGACAACCTCCAGCGCGAGAAGATTATGGAGATTCGCGAGCGCAAGGGCATGAAGCTCGAACTCTCGCAGGCTATCGACTACATCTAAGCGCGCACCTCCGCGCCTTCCTTCGTTTATCGGCCCACCAGCGACAGCGCTGTGTTCGTCGTCTGTCAGCTGACCGCTTTTCACCTCGTCGTCGCAGTCGCTCATCTTCCGTCTCACCGTGTCACGTGCCACCACGCGGCCGATATCGGCAAGCCGTGTCACCTGCGAAGGCTTATACCTCGTGGCCGAATCACGAACACATATGCGTACGGGTACGTCTCCCGACTCCTGTCGCGTCGACGCGGAACCACGGCTGAGCCACGCGTCGCCGACAACACCGTCGGGACGGCCCACGGAGGTGGGACGATGAGCGCACAAGACGTCGACAGCGACGCCGATGCCGACGCAGAGACCGACGGTGGTGGCCAGATGCCGAAGCCACACACGGTTCGGCTCGAACTCGTCGACGAACCCGGTCAACTCCTCGCCGCGCTCCAACCCATCGCCGAAAACGGCGGGAACTTGCTCTCCATCTTCCACGAACGCGGGAACCTCACGCCCCGCGGACACATCCCGGTCGAAGTCGACCTCGAATGTCCGCCGGACCGGTTCGAGGGCATCGTGGAGGCCCTCCGCGAGGCCGGTGTCAACGTCATCCGCGCCGGCGCCGAGCACTTCGGCGAGGAAGTGACACTCATCCTCGTCGGCGACCTCGTCGACTCCGACCTCTCGGACACGCTCCACCGCGTCGAGGCGTCCGCTGACGCGACGGTGAAGGACCTCTCGCTGTCTGCCCCCGACGGGACGCAAGAATCGTCCAGCGCGCGTCTCAGGCTCGCTGCACGAGCAGGCAAAGCCGACGAGGCGCTCACCGTCGTCCGCGACATCGCGGCGGAGAAAGACTTGCACGTCATCGAACCGCTCACGGAGGACGCAGCATGACGCTCCGACTCGCCGTCCTCGGTGCGGGTGCAGTCGGTGGGTCCGTCTTGGACCTCGCCGGCGAGTACGGCCACGAAGTCGTCGCGTTCGCCGACTCGTCGTCGTCGGTCACGGACCACGCAGGTCTCGACCCGGCGGTGGTCCACGACCGGAAAGAGCGCGAAGGTGTCGTCGGCGACGACGCCCCCGAGGCGCTGTTCGACGCCGACTACGACGTGCTCGTGGAGGCGACGCCGACCACGCTCGGCGACGCCGAACCGGGCTTCTCACACGTCGAGCGCGCGCTGGCCGACGACAAACACGTCGTCCTCGCGAACAAGGGGCCAGTCGCCGAGCGCTACGCCGAGTTGCGCGCGCTCGAAGCAGAGAGCGAGGGGCGCGTCCAGTTCGAAGCGACCGTCGGCGGTGCGATTCCCGTACTCTCGACCATCTCGGACCTCGGTGCTGAACACGTGACCGCCGCGCGCGGCGTCCTCAACGGCACTGCCAACTTCATCCTCTCGCGCATGGCCGCGGAAGGACTCGACTACGAGCACGTCCTCGCAGAGGCGCAGGACCTCGGCGTGGCCGAGGCGGACCCGACGTTCGACGTGGACGGCATCGACGCCGCGCTGAAGTTCGTCATCCTCGCGAACGTCCTGAGCGACGGTGACGCCGAGTACCGACTCGACGACGCAGACGTCGAGGGAATCAGGAACGTCCCCGGCACGGCACTCGACCTCGCGGCAGAAGACGGACGCACCGTTCGTCTCATCGGTGAGGCGACTGCCGACGGCGTGCGCGTGGCACCGCGCCTGGTCCCACAGGGTGCCGCGCTGGCGGTCACGGGCACGCAGAACATCGTCCAGCTGGAGACAGAACATGCTGGTCAATTGAACGTTAGTGGCCGCGGTGCGGGTGGTCCGGAGACTGCGACGGCGGTCCTGTCCGACGTTTCGCGTCTCGAATAACCCGCTTTCAGGCCCGAACGGGCCACCTCGTGGCGTTTTACCCGACGAGAGATATTCACCTATCTGTGACTGTGGTATGGTTCCGCAAATCGCAGTACGGCGCTTAGACGGCCCGTAGACCGTATCGAAATCGTTTTAGGGGTTTCAACAAAAACACTCCCCACAGAGCGCCTTAGCGCGTGAATACACCAATGAGCGACAAACCCCACCAGAATCTGGCCATCATCGGCCACGTCGACCACGGTAAGAGTACGCTCGTCGGCCGACTCCTGTTCGAAACCGGTTCCGTCCCGGAACACGTCATCGAGCAGCACCGAGAAGAGGCCGAGGAGAAAGGCAAGGGCGGATTCGAATTCGCCTACGTCATGGACAACCTCGCAGAAGAGCGTGAGCGCGGTGTAACGATCGACATCGCCCACCAGGAATTCGACACGGACGAATACTACTTCACCATCGTCGACTGTCCTGGCCACCGCGACTTCGTCAAGAACATGATCACCGGTGCTTCGCAGGCTGACAACGCGGTCCTCGTCGTCGCTGCTGACGACGGTGTCGCGCCTCAGACCCGCGAGCACGTCTTCCTCGCACGTACGCTCGGTATCGGCGAACTCATCATCGCGGTCAACAAGATGGACGTCGTCGACTACAGCGAAGACTCCTACAAGGAAGTCAAAGAGCAGGTCGGCAACCTCCTCAAGCAGGTCCGCTTCGACGCCGACAACGCGACGTTCGTCCCCATCTCGGCATTCGAGGGCGACAACATCGCAGAGCGCTCCGACAACACCTCCTGGTACGATGGCGACATCCTCCTCGAGGCCCTCAACAACCTGCCGGCACCGCAGCCGCCGACGGACGCGCCGCTGCGCCTGCCCATCCAGGACGTCTACACCATCTCGGGCATCGGTACCGTCCCTGTCGGACGTATCGAGACCGGTACGATGAGCGCTGGCGACAACGTGAGCTTCCAGCCGTCTGACGTTGGCGGCGAGGTCAAGACCGTCGAGATGCACCACGAAGAAGTCCCCCAGGCTGGTCCTGGCGACAACGTTGGTTTCAACGTTCGTGGCGTCGGCAAGGACGACATCCGCCGCGGCGACGTCTGTGGCCCGGCTGACGACCCGCCGAAGGTCGCCGAGACGTTCAAGGCGCAGGTCGTCGTCATGCAGCACCCCTCGGTCATCACCGCTGGCTACACGCCGGTCTTCCACGCCCACACGGCGCAGGTCGCGTGTACCATCGAGTCCATCGACCAGAAGCTCGACCCCGCGTCGGGTGAGGTCGCTGAGGAGAACCCGGACTTCATCAAGTCCGGCGACGCTGCAATCGTGACGGTCCGTCCGCAGAAGCCGCTCAGCATCGAGCCGTCCTCCGAGATTCCGGAACTCGGCAGCTTCGCTGTCCGTGACATGGGTCAGACCATCGCGGCCGGCAAGGTGCTCGAAGTCAACGAGCGATAACGATGCAACAGGCACGCGTTCGGCTCGCCGGCACGAGTCCGGAAGACCTCGACGATATCTGCGACGACGTCCGCGAGATTGCGAACAAGACGGGCGTCAACCTCAGCGGGCCGATCCCGCTGCCCACGAAGACGCTCGAAGTTCCCTCCCGCAAATCGCCTGACGGCGAGGGAACGGCGACGTGGGAGCACTGGGAGATGCGCGTCCACAAGCGTCTGATCGACCTCGACGCTGACGAACGCGCGCTGCGCCAGCTGATGCGCGTCCAGGTTCCTAACGACGTCAGCATCGAGATCGTCCTCGAAGACTAAGCCACACGGTCTGTCCGCTTCGGACACACCGTTCGTGACGCACTTCGTCACGTTTCGCGGCTGTCGAGGCGCGCGTCCCGGAGGACTGCCTCCGAGCTGGTCTCAGCGCTAAGGCGCGTGTCATCTCACTTCGATTCGACACGCCCGACAGACGTGACAACGCAATCGCCCGACGGCTCGGGATGCTAACGCATATCCGACGACCGCAGAAACATAGGGTATAAGTGTATCCCACGACTCCGTGGGAGTGAGGGCTCGTAGATCAGTGGCAGATCGCTTCCTTCGCAAGGAAGAGGCCCGGGGTTCAAATCCCCGCGAGTCCACTACTTTCTCTCGACACCACACCGACGAGCAGTGGCTCCGCTAGGAGCCCTGCGAGTACCGTCGGTGTCGAGTGTAATCGTGAATGTTCGAGCGGGGATTTGAATCAGGGAGCGGGAGGTGAGCGAGCAGCGCGAGCGAACGGGAGCGACCGTGGTTCAATATCCCCGCGAGTCCATTTCTTTCGGTCGTTACACTCCCTCAGTCAATGGACTCGCTTGCCCCCGCTCACTTCGTTCGCGGGAACCCCGCGAGTCCACTACCATTTTCGCGACGCTACCCAACGAGTCGTGACTCCGTCAGGAGTCCGACGAGTACCTACAGCGTCGCGACACAGCCTGCGAGGAAGACGAGACAGACGACAGAGAGGGCCGACCAGTTGGAGGGCATACTCACAAAATTGTAACACTACGATATCACATTCGTTGTGGGCCACGCCGCCTTCTGCGAAAATATACTAGTAGAGGCCTGAATGCGGTGGATATCGGACGTGAGACACTTCGAGCAGTGAGAGCAGAATTACTATAGTAACCTCCTCTGAACAGAGGGATAGATGGCTGGTCCGATACGGGTGTTGCACGTCGACGACGACCCAGGGTTCGCGGACCTGACGGCGACGTTCCTCGAACGAGAGAACGCACGACTCGACGTCGTGTGGGCGAGCAGTGCCGACCACGGTCTCACTCGCCTCGACGAGAGTGACGTCGACTGCATCGTCAGCGACTACGACATGCCCGGCCAGACAGGCATCGACTTTCTGAAGGCGGTTCGCGAGGAGTACCCCGAACTCCCGTTCATCCTCTTTACCGGCAAGGGGTCAGAGGAAGTCGCTGCCGACGCGATTTCGGCCGGTGCGACCGATTACATCCAGAAAGAGACAGGGACCAGTCAGTACACCGTTCTCGCCAACAGAATCACCAACATCGTCGCACAGCACCGCGCGCGACGCCACTCGGAACGCGCCAACCGCCGGCGTCGCCAGACGCTCACTCGAATCACCGACGGATTCGTCGAGATGGACGCCGACCTCACGGTCACGGACGTGAACGAACAGACGGTCGAACTGACCGGCGTCCCTCGCGAGGAACTCGTCGGGATGAACTACCGCGAACTCACCGTCGAAGGTGACTCCGACGCGTCTATCGAGGGGTACAACGACGTGCTCACGACGGGTGAGTCTCGCCGAATCGTGGGGCGGTCCGACATCAACCCGGACCGCTGGATAGAAGAGCGAATCTTCCCCTCGGAGACGGACGAAAGCATCTACGTCTACTTCACGGACATCACGGAGCGGAAGCGACGAGAACAGCAACTCCAGACGCAGACACGGCAACTCCAGGGCATCCTCGACAGCGTGCAGGCGGCACTCTGGATGCGGGACACGGACCACCAGTTCACGCTGATGAACCAGAACTACCGGGAACTCATGGGTATCGACCACGACGCCGACGTGGTCGGGAGACCCCTCGACGACCTCTTCGACCCGGAACTCGCCGACCAGTTCAGAGAGAACGACCGGCGCGTGTTGTCTGCCGGTGAACCCGTCGAAATCGAAGAAGAACTCGACACGACCCGTGGAACGAGAGTCTACCTCTCTCGGATTACGCCGTTGTTCGACGACGATGGCGACCTATTCGCGACGGCAGGGGCCGCAGTCGACATCACTGCACGAAAAGAGCGAGAGCGCACGCTGACCGCCCTCCACAGTGCCGCCCAGACGATAGAGCAGTCCGACGACGCGCAGACGGTCTACGAGACGCTCGTCGAGACGGCCGAGAACGTACTGGACTTCGACCTCGTCGCAGTCGACATCGAACGGGATGGGTACCTCGTCCAGGAAGCGTGGGAACTCACCGGGGACGAGAGCGGGTACTTCCCGCGGACGTCGCTCGACTCGAACGACACGTTCGCGGTGCGGGCGTACAACCGCCAGGAGACCATCATCGTCGACGACCTCAGAGAGGCCGATACCACACCGGCCGATTCGGACTACCGGTCGGCGATGACGGTTCCCATCGGGACGTTCGGCACGTTCCAGGCGGTGTTCAGTGAAGTCGGAGCGTTCGACGAGTACGACCAGGAGTTCGCCGAACTTCTCGTCGACCACGCTCGGGTGAAGTTGACGCAACTCGACGGACGCGACGAGCGTCGTGAGTAAGTACTGACGGCCCCCCAACGTCGGAGTGAGTGCCCGCCTTCGGCCCCAAACGACTTCTTCGACTCGACGCGAAGAGCGACTGTGTTCGAAACCCCGTCTTCCACACACGGCTACATCCCAGTAGTTGCCGTGTTCTGGGTCTACGTCCTCCTCACGCTCGGCATCACACTCGCACTTCGCGCACTCGGGGTGCCCGACGAGTGGACGCTCTACGTCTTCGTCGCCGTCGCACTCCTCCTCGTCAAGCCGTTTGTCCCCCTTTTCAGACGATACGTTCCGGGGACCGACCGCTAATCTGACGATTCCACTTCCGCTAAACCGTTCACTTTCACTCCGCCCTTGGCGGACCCTCTTTACACCGCACTCCGACCGGAGGGATATGGAAACAGGACAGGGAACCCCGCCGTCGGACCCAACCGCCCTCTTCCGAGACGTCGTCTCCACCCTCCGCGAGACGCGTCGTGGGGTCTACCAGCACCGTATGGCGCAAGCCCTCCTCCAGAAGGACGCCAACGGGTCGCGGTTAGTCGCGCTCGACGCGGACACCGAGCGAGCAGTCTTCTTCAATCCCGCATCGCGGACGCTCGAATCGGTCCCGTTCGACCGCGACGGGACACACGAAGACGACGCCGAAGTCCTCTCACGGCAGTTGAGCGACCCGGCGTCGTGGGTCGAAGCGAACGTGGCGGTGCTGGCGTGGGTCCACCCGCACTTCCGTTGGGCGTGCGGACTGGACGAGCGGGGTGTCCAACCGTGAAGAATTATACGCCAGCCCTGCACACCACACTCTCATGAACGACGAGGAACTCGACGAACTTCGGTCGTCGCTCACGCCGTACGAGTCCAGTGGCGGCGTCACTACCTACCAGAACACGGTCGCTATCGCCTGTCCCGCCTGTCAGGAACCGTTCGACGACCTGGTCGTCTGCGAAGACGACTACAACAGTCTGGAACTGAGCATGATGCTCGACCTGTGTGTGACCACGCACGACGACGACGTGCTGTTGTTCACGCACAAGCAGTAGCCAGTCGCGACCACCTCGTGGCAGTCGCGACACGACTCGCGGGAACGGTGGCACCACTCACCGTAACCCCGACACGACTGCGGGGACGCGAGCCACTTACTCCGCGGTGACGCGCTCGGCGTCGATAGTCGTCTCTTCGACGAGCGTCTCCACTTCGAGGACACCGTAGACGAGATACGTCACGACTGCCGAGACGACGGCGGCAGTCACACCCGCGCGGAGGCCGTCGCGCCACCCACCGGTGAACGTGCCGACGAGGAACCCGACGACGAACGCGAAGATGCCGTCTACGACGGTGGTTTGGACTCTGTTCATACGTTCACGACGCAGTGTGAGATAAAAAGTGTAATCGAGCGTGGGTGTCTGCGGTTACTCGCGCGGCGGGAGGCCGTTCTCGTCGACGACGTCGCCTTCGTCGTCGACGGTGACGATACCGCGATTGTTCACGGCGTAGGGGTCGAGGCCGACTTCTTGGAGGAACTGCTTGTAGAGTCGCTCGGCCGTCTCGGCGTCTTTCTGGCGGTCAGACGCACGGTCACAGAGTTCGACGAGGTCCTCGGGGACGTCGTTCTCGTGGACGATCCAGTGGTTGATGAGGTCCGACAGGCGGCGGATGGGCGAGGTGAAGTGCCCGTAGATGTCGAAGTTGAGCGCGTAGTGACCGCCGAAGGGGTCGTTCATGTACTTCGCACGGGGCATGACCTTCAGCACGGCGCGCTGAATCTTGTTGAGCGTGCGGGAGTTCGCGCTTTCGAGTGCGTCGTTGACGGCCTTACGGGGTTCGTCCCACGACGTGGACTTGATGCTCACGCCGTCGAGTTCGGTAATCTCGCGGAGCGCCTTGTCCCACTGGTCGGGCGTGGGTTGCGGGTGGACGCGGTACATCGCCTCGACGCCGCGGTTCCACATGAGTTCGTGCGTGACGGCCTTGTTGGCCTTCAGCATGCACTCTTCGATGATGGTGTGCGCGCGGTCACGACTCGGGTTGAGGACGAGCGACCCGTCTTCTTTGCGCTGTTCGTGGAGTTGGTCGGCGAGTTCGTAGACGAGCGAGTTCTCCTCGTGGAGTGGGAGTTCCGGGTCGTCGAGGCGGTTCTCACACTGCGTGTACGTGAGTCGCTCGTTGGAGTGGATGACGGACTTGTAGATGTCGATAGATTCGAACGAGAGCGTGTCCTTCTTGATCTCCATCTCGACGGTGTGCGCCAGTCGGTCTTCGTTCGGGACGAGGGAGCAGACCGTCTCGGCGAGGACCGGTGGGAGCATGTGAATCGTGTAGGCGGGAAGGTAGACGGTGTTCCCGCGCTTGACCGCCTCGGCCCACATCTCCGACCCGGGGTGGACGTAGTGGGTCACGTCGGCGATGTGGACCCACAGCGTGTACGTCTCGTCGTTCTCGCGGATGCTGATGGCGTCGTCGAAGTCCTGTGCGTCCACAGGGTCGGTCGTCCACGTCGTCAGGTCACGGAGGTCCTGACGGTGGTCCAGTTCGTCTTCTATCTCCTCGTGGACGCCTTCGGTGCGGGCGCGCGCCTCCGAGAGGACTTCCGGCGGGAATTTGTCGCGAATCTCGAACTCCTCGAACAGTTCCTCGCGCTTGTTCTGGAGGTGTCGCGCGAGTTCGGCGTCGATTTCGACCGGGCCTTGCCCTTCGGCGGTTCCGGCGTACGCCTGCGCGTCGTCTGACATGGCCCCGTCTAAACGGGGCAGGGAGAAATGCGTGTCGGGGCCGAGACGGTGGTGTCGAAAAACGACGTCACTCGCCGCCCGGACGTGACGGGACGTGGGGCTTCGTTACTGTCCGCGCTCGCCCGGCGACTCGTACCGTTCCGTGACGGCGGCGAAGTACCGAGTGAGGAACTCGTCTTGTGAGATGCCGTGTTCCTCGATGTCGACGAGGAGGCCTTCGAGTTCCTCGCGCGGTTGGTGACAGAGTTCCCGATAACACTCCTTACAGAGGTGTTCGAACCGCTTGCCGTGTCGTTCCCAGCGGTTCCCCTCTTTGTCGTATTCTCGCGCCGCCGACCGGAGTACCGAATCGCCACATGCGATGCACACGACCGTCTTCCGGTCCCGGTTGGTCCGGGAGCGCCACATACGGATGAGGTGGGCCCAACCGTACTTATCTGTTGTTCCGGTTCGTCCGACGTACGTCGCACGACTACTGCTGTTGTACCTGTCGTCGCTCGCCGTGGCGCCACACTCACCACCGTCGATTGCGCGTCCCCCACCGACGTGACGTAGTTGCTCGTCGCGGAGCGGTCGATTTATCGGCCGTGAGCGTCCACGACCCGATATGAAGGTCAAGTCTCGCCACCATCTCCGGAACGACGAAATCCAAGCGGTCAAATCGTCCGTCGAGTCGCTCCTCGGCGTCGAAATCGACGGCGACGCGTTCGAGGCAGTCGAGTTCGCGGACGCGGACTACGAAGTCGTCCTCGTCGACGGCGAACCCGCCGTCATGTACGTCGACGGCGAACCCTTCTTGACCGTCAAAGGTGCGAATCAGTTCCCACCGACGAAGAACGTCGTCACCGTCGACGCGGGCGCCGTCTCGTTCGTCTCCAGCGGTGCCGACGTGATGCGCCCCGGTATCACCGAAGCGGACGACAGCATCGCGGCCGGTGACCTCGTCGCTATCGCAGAAGAGACCCACGGCAAAATCCTCGCCATCGGGCGCGCACTCGAAGACGGGTCTGACCTCGTCGGCGACTCCGGAAAGGTGGTCGAGTCCATCCACCACGTCGGTGACGACCTGTTCGACTTCTCGGTCTAACTCACTCTTCAGCGTCCGTCGCCACGCTCCCTCACTCCTCGGCGTACTTTTCGAGGGCCGCCTCGTAGCCCTCGCGCGCCAGTGCGAACGTCTCGCGGAGGTCCCGAAGCGGTGTCTCCGTCGCGTCCACCCGTAGGTCGTCGTAGTACGGGTCCATCTCTCGGTCTTCCGTCGTCTCGACGACGACGGCCGCACTCTGAATCGGTAAGTCCTCGCGCTTGTCGCCGCCTGCGGCGTGGCCAGCACCCAGCGCGTCGATGAGGCGTTTCGCCAGCGGTTCGTCGCGGCCGCTGTTCTCGTACGACTCGGCGACGGCATCGACGACTGACTCGCCCGTGAGCAGATTGCCCGCGACAGTGTAGTCGTCGCCCTCGCGGTGTCCGGCCCACTCGTGGCACTCGTCGCCAGTGAACGCGAACGTCCCGTCGGCATCGACGCCGTGGAGTTGGCGCTGTTCGCGCCCGTCGTCGGCGTTCAAGAGGGCCTGGAGGGCGTCGTCGACAGCGACGCCATCTGCGAGGTACGACATCCCCTTTCGGCCGAGTTCGACGTTCGTCAGCGCCTGTGTCGCAATCGCGCCGTGTTCGCTCGCGAACGGGCAGAGCGCTCCCACGCCAGGGAGTCGTGTCGTCACGGCGACGCCGAAGCGGTGCTGGTCGAGTCCGTCGTCGTCGACGTACGCCTCGCGGACGCAGATGCTGAAGGTCATAGTGTGTCAGAGGATAACTGGGGTAAAACACCCGACGGAATCGGCCGACCACGCCGGTTGTCGTGGCTCATTGCCCCGTCTCAACGCCGAGAATGTATCTGATGCCTGATAGTCGTCTGACGTAAGAACTAACCCTGTCGTGACCTCTCTACGTCCTATGGGCATCATGAGCAAGATTCTCGGTGGTGGTGGCTCCAGAACTACCGAGGACTACGTCGAACTCGACCTCGACGACTTCGATACCGCCCGCGGGGGGGCCGGCATCTCGGTCCACATCGCGGATATCGGCGGCCAACAGGACGTCATCGCCATCAAAGACGCCGTCTACGATGGTGACATGGTCATCGCGGACATCACTCGACACACGACGCAGGACAGCACGATGGAACACATCATCGACGACCTTCGACAGGTCGCCCAAGAAGTCGACGGCGACATCGTCCAGAAGGGTGACGACCAGATTATCATCACCCCGACGAACATCTCCGTCGCTCGTCGGAAACTCAACTCCTAACCACACCTTTTTGCCGCGGGTGGGAGGCCCGCAACATGCGGTTCGGATGACCCGAACCGATGCCTATTCGGTCCCCTCGTGCCTAGAGTCGTCCGAATGAGCAAGGACCACATCGAGGTTCGCGGTGCCGAAGAGCACAACCTCAAGGACCTCGACGTCCGCATCCCTCGCGAGACGTTCACTGTCGTCACCGGCCTGTCGGGGTCGGGCAAGTCCTCCCTCGCGTTCGACACCATCTACGCGGAGGGCCAACGCCGCTACATCGAGTCGCTGTCGGCGTACGCCCGGAACTTCCTCGGCCAGATGGACAAGCCGAAAGTCGAGGCCGTCGAGGGTCTCTCGCCGGCCATCTCCATCGACCAGAAGAACGGTGCGAACAACCCCCGTTCGACCGTCGGGACGGTCACCGAACTCCACGACTACCTCCGTCTCCTGTACGCGCGGGTCGGCACGCAGTACGACCCCATCACGGGCGAAGAGGTCGGCGAGCAGTCCGCACAGGACATGGTCGAGCAGATTCTCGAACTCCCCGCGGGGACGAAAGCGAAAGTCGTCGCCCCCGTCGTCCGCGACCAGAAAGGCGAGTTCAAAGACCTCTTTTCGGACCTCGTCTCCGACGGGTACGCCCGCGTCGAAGTCGACGGTGAGGAGTACGACCTCTCGTTCGAGACGCCCGAACTCGACAAGAACTACGACCACACCATCGACGTGGTCGTCGACCGGGTGAAAGTCTCGCCTGACGCGCGTTCTCGCATCGCCGACTCCGTCGAGACGGCGCTCGAAGAGGCGAACGGCGTCCTCAAACTCATCGTCCCGGACCCGCCGGAAGACCTTCCCTTCGCCTCCAACACGCGTTCGACCGGGTCGCTCGCGGGCGACGGAGACGACCGACTCGTCGTCGAGTTCTCCGAAGAACTCGGGAACCCGAACTCGTCGTTCCGGTTCTCCGAAATCGAGACGCGGTCGTTCTCGTTCAACAGTCCCCACGGGGCCTGTCCGGAGTGTGAGGGTCTCGGCAAGGCGAAAGAGGTTGACCCGGACCTCGTCGTCACCGAGCCTTCGAAACCGCTCAAACACGTCTTCGAACCGTGGAGTTACAACCGGACCTACTACCGCCGGCAAATCGACTGCGTCGCCGACCACTTCGGCGTCAGCGTGAACACGCCGTTCGAGGACTTAGACGAGGAAGTCCAGCACGCGTTCCTCTTCGGTACCACCGAAGACGTGGTGTTCGAGTGGACGACGAAGAACGGCACGCGCCACAAGGAACACCCCTTCGAGGGCGTCGTAGAGAACCTCGAACGCCGGCACGTCGAGACGGACTCCGACCGCACGCGCGACCACATCGAGGAGTACATGGCCGTCACGACCTGTCCCGACTGTCACGGGTCGCGCCTGAAAGAGCAGTCTCGCCACGTCCGTGTCGGCGGCACGACGCTCCCCGAAGTCAACCGTCTGAGCATCGCCGACGCACTCGAACACTTCGAGGGACTCGAAACCGAACTCACCGAGCGCGAGCGAACTATCGCACAGGAGATTCTCAAGGAGATTCGCGCCCGTCTCGGCTTCATGACCGAAGTCGGTCTGGAGTACCTCACGTTGGACCGCGAGGCGGCGACCCTCTCCGGCGGGGAGTCACAGCGTATCCGCCTCGCCACGCAGGTCGGGTCGGGACTCGTGGGCGTCCTCTACGTCCTCGACGAACCCTCTATCGGCCTCCACCAGCGCGACAACGACAAACTCCTCAACACGCTCGAAGGCCTGCGTGACCTCGGGAACACGCTCATCGTCGTCGAACACGACGAAGAGACGATGCGCCGGGCAGACGAGATTATCGACATGGGTCCCGGTCCGGGCAAGCGCGGCGGCGAAGTCGTCG
>NZ_LOPV01000092.1 GCF_001469865.1 Haloferax profundi | reverse complement strand
CTTCGACGACATCGTCGCGGCGGACAACTCCATCACCGCCGACTACCTCTCCGGCCGGAAAGACATCGACGTCCCCGACACGCGACGCGAGGGCGACGGCGAACTCGTCGTCCGCGGCGCACGCCAGCACAACCTCAAGGACCTCGACGTGCCCATCCCACTCGGGACGTTCACTGCCATCACCGGCGTCTCCGGGTCGGGCAAGTCCACCTTGATGCACGAGATTCTCTACAAGGGCCTCGCCCGCCGGATGAACGACAACACGTCGGTCGACCCCGGTGAGCACGACGGCATCGACGGGTACGACGAAATCGAGACGGTTCGACTCATCGACCAGTCGCCCATCGGGCGCACCCCGCGGTCGAATCCCGCGACGTACACCGGGGTCTTCGACTACGTCCGCGAACTGTTCGCGTCGACGAAACTCTCCAAACAGCGCGGCTACGAGAAGGGTCGCTTCTCGTTCAACGTCAAGGGCGGCCGCTGTGCGGCCTGTAAGGGACAGGGGAACGTCAAAATCGAGATGAACTTCCTCTCGGACGTGTACGTCCCGTGTGAGGAGTGTAACGGCGCGCGCTACAACGCCGAGACGCTCGACGTTCGCTACAAGGGCAAGACCATCTCGGACGTGCTGCAGATGGAAGTCGACGAAGCACTGGAGTTCTTCGAGGCGAACTCGCAGATTCGCCGGCGCCTCCAACTACTCCACGACGTTGGCCTCGGCTACATGCAACTCGGCCAGCCATCGACGACGCTCTCCGGCGGTGAAGCCCAGCGTGTCAAACTCGCCGAAGAACTCGGGAAGAAACAGACTGGCGACACGCTCTACTTGCTGGACGAACCGACGACGGGTCTCCACAAGGAAGACGAGCGGAAACTCATCGACGTGCTCCAACGCCTCGTCGACAACGGCAACACCGTCCTCGTGGTGGAACACGAACTGGACCTGGTGAAGAACGCCGACCACATCGTCGACCTGGGTCCCGAAGGCGGCGAGAACGGCGGTACAATCGTCGCCAGCGGGACGCCCGAGGAGATTGCGACGAACCCCGACTCCCACACCGGGCGGTACCTTCGCGACCACCTCCCGAAAGTGGACAAAGAGGGACCACGCTCGGACCGCCGCAAACCGGCGAAAGTGCCGAACGACGACTGAGTTCGCACGCGCCGTTCGAACACCCACCAATCGACTGGCGTTGCGGTTCGAACTTCCTTTTATTTCCGTCGGCATCCTCAGCACCGTCGGCACCCTCAGCACCGTCGGTACCCCCAGCACCGTCAGTTCCCTCTCAGCCCCGTCAGCCCCTCCTCAACGCCGTCGATACCACCAGTAACCCACGCCAGCGAGCGCGAGAATGGCGACGGCGGCCGGGAGGATGGGGAACGTCGTGGCCGGTTCGACCACTTCGACGGCTACTTGCTGGGTTCCGGTCGTCAGTTGTCGCCCGGCGTCGTCCGTGTAATTCACGTCGACTCCGACGGCCTGCGTCTTCGGAACTGCGTCGTCGCTCACTTCGAGGTCGAAGACGACCAGCCTCGTCTCACCTGCACCCAGTCGCGGGATGAACGATACGGCGTCCTCACTGGAGAGTGGTTCTTCGGCGACGAGTCGGACCGTCACGTCGGTCTGCGGCGTGTCTTCGGTGTTCGTCACCGCGAGGACGAGTCGCCCGGTGGAGTCGACTTCGAACGTCGCGTTCCGCGGTTCGACGGTGATGGTTGGGTTGCGCGCACTCGCCTCCGCGAGCACGTCGGCCCGGTCGAACGCTCGCATCTCGTCGCCCGGCGGTCGGTACTCGACGACGAACGGCAGTCGGCGCGGCCCCGGTGTCGCCCCTTCGGCGAGACCGATTGCGTACTCGAACTCGGCGGACTCGCCCGGTCCGAGCGTTCCGACGGTGACTTCGAGGTCGGTCGGTGTCATCGCCGTGCCGTTGGCGTCGAGACGAAGCACCCCGTCGCGGGCCTCGCTCTCGCCGACGTTCTCGACGGTGCCGCTGACGCGGCCAACCCCGCCGACGCGAAGGGTACTCTCTTCGATGGTGACGCTGAACGCCGGTCCGGCACCGGGGTCGAGGCCAGCGACGAGCGTCTCGGTCTTTCTGTCACCGCCGGGGTTGCGGAACGAGACGCCCACGTCGAGCGAGTACGGTCGGTCGAGGGCGTCGTCGGCGACGCGAGTTCGGAAACTCACCCGTTTGGTCTCACCGGGTTCCCACGCGCCGACGTACGCCTCCGCAGCAGGTGCCCCTGCCCCGAAGGTAATCTCGGAGTCGGTCGATTCGAGGGCGACGGTGGTCCCGGAGGCCGTCGCGTCGCCGACGTTCTGGAGTTCGAGTGTCAACGTCCCGGTGTCACCGACGGCGACTGCGGAATCGACGTCGACGAGTTCGAAGGCGGCGCCGCGAGTCGGACGGACACCAGCGACGATGGTTCGTGAGGTCCGTTGCTGTCCGTCTTGGTCTCGGTAGGTCACCGTCAACTCGACAGAGTAGTTACGGACGATGGCGTCGTCGGCGACGCGCGTTCGGAACTCGACGCGCTGGGTTTCGTCGGCCTCCCAGTCGCCGACGAAACTCTGTGCGGACGGCACGCCGTCACCGAAGGTGACCTCGGGGTCTGTCGAAGTGACGGTCACGGTGGCGTCTTCGGCATCGACTGGCCCGACGTTCGTCAGGTCGAACGCGATGGTGCCGGTGTCGCCGACGGCGAGCGTCGAATCGACCGTCTCCACGTCGAACGCGGGACGGCGCTCGACGACGACTTCGAGTTCGCGCGTGATGGTCCGACTTCGGTGGGTCGTCTGGACGTTCTCGTCGTCCACACGGACGGTCGCGGTGTAGTCGTAGGAGAACTCGACCGGAATCTCGTAGGTACCTGGCTCTGCCCCTTCTGCGACGCGGAGTCTGAGCGGCACGGGACCGGAGACGCCCTCC
This sequence comes from Haloferax profundi, assembly GCF_001469865.1. GTDB lineage: Archaea > Halobacteriota > Halobacteria > Halobacteriales > Haloferacaceae > Haloferax > Haloferax profundi. The sequence continues at coordinate 11,054 of NZ_LOPV01000092.1, read as the reverse complement.
GGGACGGTCCCAACCGGGACTTCACCGCTGGCGACGGTTATCGGCCCTTCCGATTCGGCTTCGAACGTCAGTGCACGGGCGGTCTGGACGAGTGCTTCGTACTCTTCGGGGCCGTCTTCGGTGATGGTGCCCGTGTTGACGACGAACACCTCGACGACGGTTTCGGTGCCGGCGACGAGGCGGTTCTCGGGTGCGACGAGCGAGAGGTCGGGGCTTCCCGAAACGCGCGTCACGGCCGCGGCACTTCCGGTCGCACCCACGAGGGTGGACAACACTACGAGGGCGGCGAGGAGTGCGACGCTCAGTCGCTGTGTACGTCGAATCATGATGGGTACCAACCGGCGGGACGGCACCCGGCTCGGTCGATTCATATTAGTCAGGTGTAATATTAACACCCACTCCAACTCTCACGAGGTGGAAACGTCGCGCAAGGAATAGGTTTGCCGCACACCTACGTCGTACTATGACCGTCCCCGCCATCGACATCGAAGGTCTGACCAAGTTCTACGGGGACGTACGCGGCGTCGAGGACCTCGACCTCACGGTTCCAGAAGGCGAACTGTTCGGCTTTCTCGGGCCGAACGGTGCTGGCAAGTCGACGACGATTCGACTCATCTTGGGCTTCCTCAAACCGACCGAGGGGACTGCGAGCGTCCTCGGCGTCCCTATCGACGACCGAGAGGCGTTCATCGACGTTCGAAACGACATCGGCCACATCCCCGGTGACCCGCAGTTCTACGACGACGTGACGGGACGGAAGACGCTCGACTACCTCGCGAGTCTCTCCGGTGACGAACGACGGGAGGAACTTCTCGAACGGTTCCCGGTTCCACTCGACCGGCCGGTCCGCGGGTACTCACGAGGGAACCGCCAGAAACTCGCTATCGTCCAGGCGTTCATGCACGAACCGCGACTGGTCGTGATGGACGAACCGACGTCGGGGCTAGACCCGCTCGTCCAACAGGAGTTCTACGAGTTCCTCCGCGAGGAGCGTGACCGGGGGGTCTCGGTGTTCTTCTCGACGCACATCCTCAGCGAAGTCCGGGAGGTGTGCGACCAGGTCGCTATCATTCGGAAGGGTCGGCTCGTGGCCGTCGAACACATCGACGACCTCCTCGAACGGAGTGGGAAGGTCGTCACGGTCCAGACACCGGACACCATCGACATCGCGGACTTCGACTTCGAAGAGACCATCGACGCCCGGATAGAACCCGACGGGTCGCTCCGTCTCGTCATCTCGGGGAACTACGATGGCCTCGTGGACGCCCTCGAACGATACGACATCGATGACCTCGAAGTCCGCGAGACGGCCATCGAGGACGTGTTTATGCACTTCTACGACGCCGAGAACGGAGACGAATCTGCAGGCGCACGCGAGGGAACCGACGACGACCACCCTGTCGGGGACGATTCCGAACCCGAAGACGCGGAGGAAGTCGCCGATGCGTGAACTCGACATCGCGCTGTTCGAGTTCGACCAGCGACGGCGTGGCATCCTCATCGTCACCGCGTTACTCGTGGCGACAGTTGGCCTCACCATCGCCGTCTTCCCCTCGTTCGGGCAGGCGGACGTCGACTTCAACGAACTGCTGGAGTCGTACCCCGAAGAGTTCCGGTCCGCGTTCGTCGGGAGCGTCACCGACATCTCGTCGCTCGAAGGCTACCTCGTCGTCGAACTCTACCAACTGGTCTGGTTACTCATCGTCGGGAGTTACTTCGCCTACGCCGCGGGGTCACTCATCGCCGGCGAAGTCGACCGCAAGTCGGTGGAGTTCATCCTCGTCCGCCCGGTGTCGCGCACCCGCTTCGTCATCGGGAAGTTCCTCGCGATGCTTCCTGCTGTCGCCCTCGTCGATATCGTCGTCTTCGTGGCCGTCATCCTCGGTGCCGGTCTCATCGACGAAGATATTCGAATCGCTCGGCTCGTCTTGGTCCACGCCATTGGCGGCCTCTACCTCGTGGACTGCGTCGCAATCGGTCTCCTCACGTCGGCGTTCTTCCAGCGAGTCCGCCGAGCGCAGGGTGCCGCCATCGGCATCGTCTTCGGGACGTTCCTCCTCGACTCGCTGACGATGGACACCGACTACGAGTTCCTCGGGTCGTTGTCGCTCACGCGGTACATCGACCCCGGCGAACTCCTCGTCGCTGGCGACGTCGACTGGGGCGGCGTGGCCGTCTTGTTCGTCACCACGTGCGTCCTCGTGGTTCTCGCGGCCGAGGTGTTCGAACGCCGCGACCTGTCCTGAGTCGTCACCACGCGGGCTTACGGTCTTTTCCCGGTAGACGACCTCTCTTCTCGTATGCACCTCTACGCGGCAGCAGACGGCGCAGTTCTCTCCGTCTCGGGGACGACAGACGACACGAACACGCGCCGTCACCTCGATGGCCACCGAATCGAGTGTGTCGCAGCAGACCGGCGCGTCCCTGAACGAGCACTCTGCGGCACCTTCGACGCCGGCCTCTTCCGAACCACGGACGGTGGCGAGACGTGGCACGCTGTCGGCACAGACACGCTCCCCGAGTCGGTGACGAGTCTCGCCGTTTCGCCGGCAAACCCGGACGTGGTCTACGCCGGAACAGAGCCCTCGGCGGTGTTTCGGTCACTCGACAGCGGGGAGACGTGGACCGAACTCCCGCCGCTTTCGGACCTTCCGTCGGCGTCGTCGTGGGCGTTCCCACCGCGGCCGAGTACGCACCACGTCCGCTGGATAGAAGTCGACGCGTCGGACCCGGACAGACTCTTCGTCGCCGTCGAAGCGGGCGCACTCGTCCGCTCACTCGACGGTGGCGAGACGTGGCGTGACCGGGTGCCGTCCAGCAAACGCGACACGCACTCCATGACGACACACCCGGACCGACCGGGACACGTGTGGGCCGCCGCGGGCGACGGGTACGCCGAGAGCGACGACAGCGGCGAGACGTGGACGACGCCGACAGAGGGTCTCGAACACGGTTACTGCTGGAGCGTCGTCGTCGACCCGGCGGACCCACACTCGACGCTCTTGACCGCGGCGAGGAGTCCGATGCGCGCGCACTCGACTGGGTCTGCCGAGAGCTATCTGTACCGCTCTCGGGGCGACGGCCCCTGGGAACGCCTCGACGGGACTGGCTTGCCCACCGGTTCGGGTGCTACTCGCGCTGTCTTGGCGGCGGGCGTCTCGGGCGGCGAGTGCTACGCGGCAAACGACCACGGTCTGTACCAGACCACCGACTTCGGCGACTCGTGGACGCGACTCGATATCCCGTGGCGCGACGAGCGACGGACGGCGTCTGGACTCGCGGTCGTCGGGTGAGTCTGGCCTCAGCCGGGACCGTCCGACCGAAGCGAGAAGATTCATTGGTCGTCGCGTCAACGCCCGTGTATGTACGATTTCGCCGTCGTCGGCGTTGGTCCTGCCGGCGCGCGGTTCGCCCGTCGTGCGGCCGAGGCCGGATACGACGTCCTCGCACTGGAGAAAGGTGAGGTCGGTACTCCCCTCGCGTGCTCCGGGCACGTGAGTACCGATATCTGGGAGTACGTCCCCGACGAAGCGCGCGACCACCTCTTTCAGAACCGCATCTACGGAGCCGATTTCCACGTCGGCGGCCCCAACTCGAAGGCGTATCCCTTCTACAAACAGACGGAAGTCTCGAACGTCATCGACCGCGTCGAACTCGACCGGACGCTCGCCGACTGCGCTCGTGAGGCCGGTGCTGACGTTCGCGAGGGCCACACTGTTACCGCAATCGAGGAGTTCGACGACAGGGTCGAACTGACGGTCAGCGTCGCCGGCGAGGCTGGGACCGTCTCGTTCGACGCGAAGATGGTCGCCGGATGCGACGGTCCGACTTCCCGGGTTCGACGCTCGCTGGACCTCCCCGAACCGTCAGAGACGCTCCACGGCGTCCTCGCGTTCGACCCGGAACCGGACCACGGCGACTTCGTCGACGTTCACCTCACGGTCCCGCGGTTCTTCGCGTGGCGCATCCCCCGCGGCGACGCGGGTGTCGAGTACGGACTCGCCGCCCCGCCGGGTGCGGAGGTCAACGAGATGTTCGACGCCCTCACCGACACCTACGACGTGGAGACGGAGCACTTCTGTTCGGGGGCGATTCCAATCGGTCCGCCGGAGCGAACGACGACGCGACGCGCGTTCCTCGTCGGCGACGCCGCCGCGCAGACGAAACCGTTCACCGGTGGCGGGATTCTCTACGGGATGACCGCCGCCGACGTGGCCGCCGAGACAATCGACCCGGACGCCCCCGAGACGCTGGCCGACTACGAGTCCGCGTGGCGCGACGAACTCTCGACGGAGATTCGACTCGGCCACCTCGTGCGGAAGTGCTACTCGTTCCCCGAATGGCTCCAACACGTCGGTCTGTGGTCACTCTCCGGAGAAATCGGTGTCCACATGGACAAGCCAAGTTCGTTCTTCTCGCGCGAACACCTGAAGAAGTTGTTCTGACCGCGGACTGGCGGTGCCTCGCTCGCCGTCCCGCGTCTCGTTCCTCACTCCGGATACGTCGGAATCCGTGCCGAGCGAGCGCTCCCCTCGACGAACGGGAGCGATTCGACGGTGGCCGATACCTGTTCGTCGCCGACGCTGATGGTGAGGTCGTCGGTGCCGATGTCGTAGTTCACGAGTGCGAACCCGATGGGCGACCCGAGGTTCGGACTCTCGACGGCGCGGGTCACGGACCCGATGGAGGTGCCGTCGGCGAGTACGTCGGACCCGCCGAACGCGTCCATGCCTGCTTCCGGCAGTGCGTCGGCGCGGAACCCGACGAGTCGCCGCGATGGCTGACCGCGGTTTTCGACTTTCGAGACGACTTCTTGGCCGACGAAACAGCCCTTGTCGAAGTCGAGTGCGTTGCGGACGCCGACGACGTTGGGGATGTTTCCACGGAGTTCCGTCTCGAACAGCGGCGTCCCGGCCTCGGCGGTGAGGCTCTCCCACGTCTGGTAGCCGACGGGCACCGCGGGGTTGCCGTAGAACAGGAGGGCGTCGAATACGTCTTCGGCGTCTTTCGCCCGGCAGATGAGGTCGTAGCCCTCTTCGCCGGTGGGGTTGTCCGAGGCGATGACCGTCACACCGTACTCGCCGCCGATAGACCCGCGGACGAAGGTGAGTTCAGGTTCGGGCGCGCCGGCGCCCGAGAGGATGCTCGCCACCTTCTCGGTCGACTTCGACCCGTGGACGCCGAAGACGGCGAACTCCTCGGAGGCGTCGCGGATGCGGACGCGCTGGAGGAACGTCTTCGAACGCCACTCTTCGACGAGTGGTTCCGCGCGGTCCGGCGGAGTGAAGATGAGGAGTCGCTCGCCAGCGTTGTAGATGTACATCTCCGTCTCGATGCGGCCGTCGGGGTCGAGGAGGAGCGCGTAGACGCCTTCGCCGTCTTCTGTCGGGACGTTGTTCGTGACCGCGTTGTCGACGTACTCGACGCGGTCGTCTCCTTCGACGGCGACGACGCCGTACCCGTGTTCGATGACTCCGACACCGTTACGGACGGCGCGGTGGGTCCGGTCCGGTCGGCCGTAGTGACTTACAACCTCGACTCCACCGCGCGTCTCGAACGTCGCACCGTGGGCCTCGTGGATGTCGGCGACGAGTGTCATGACTCCCCGTTTGGCCTCAGCGGGTAAAACCCTCACACTCCGCGGTCGTTCGTCGCGGGCGAATCGGTGCCCTCGGGCTACAACCCGAGGCGTTCGCGCAGGCGGTCCAACAGCGTCGCGTCGTTCTTCATCTCTTCGCTCGGGTCTGGAACGACTCGCTCGTCTGGGTGGATGAGGACGCGTTGCTGCGCCTCTTCGACCACGATGAGGTTTTCCGACTTCAACGCCGACAGCGCGTCTTCGATGGTGTCGATGTCGGCATCGACGGCAGCTCGGAGTTCGAATACCGTCATCCCTTCGTCGTGGCGGTCGACGAGCGCGTCGAGTACCGCGACTTCGATGTCGCGGCGGTTCCGAAACTCCCGCCTCGCTCTCATAGCCGATACATCGTTCGCCTCCCGTTTACCTGTACCGACCGTCTGACACCCGTCTGACTGTCAGGGGGTAGCTTTTTGTTCCCGAATCCCGGAATCCTCGCGTAATGGGACTTACTTGCCGTCTTCTCGGGCACTCGTACAGTGACCCCGAGACGGAACGGGAGCGCGAGGAACGCGGTGACGAGGTGGTCGTGTCGATCAGAGAACTGCAAGTGTGTAGCCGATGCGGGCACGAACAGGTCATCAGCGAGAACAAAGAGGTCACGGCCATTCGGACGCCCGAAGAAGTCGGGATGACGGAAGGCGAAGTCGAGACGGCCGCAGCGGGGTTCGAACCGGCCAATCCAAAGCCGGGGACCGCCGAGGCCGGCGGTCCGGACGCCGACGCAGAGGCACCTGAGGAGACCGATACTGCGCCCGACATCGAGACGGCACCAGACCCGGAGACGGAGGCAGTCGCGGACGCCCAATCGACCCCGGACCATCCGGCCGTCGACGAGGCAGTCGAGGCTGACGCGGCACCTGAGGAGACCGAACCGGAAGTCACCGACGACGCCATCATCCTCGACGACGAGGACGACGACGAAGCCCAGCGTGACCGCACGCAGTGGCCCGACGAGGTTTCTGACGTCGATACCGACGAGTCGCCGCCTGCACCGACCCCCGACGGCGACGACGCGGAGTTCATCGACGCCGACGCGGACGCAGATGCAGATGCTGCTAGCGACCCACCGAAACCGACGCGCGAGCACGGCGCGTGGCCCGAAGCACCGGGCGAAGACGAAGGATGGGACGCGAAACCCGACGACGGCGAACCGGCCTCTGTCTCGTTCGGCGGCGGCCTAACGCCCGAATCGAACGGGTCTGTGAACCCGGCGTCGAACGGCGAGTACGTCGAAGCGGACGACGCCGACGACTTCGTTCGAGCAGAAGAGACGAGCCTCGAAGCGCCAGACCAGGCAATCGAGTACTACTGTCCGAACTGCGGACACTCGCGCGCGGCCTCCGCGTCGTCGATGCGGGCAGGCGACATCTGCCCCGAGTGTAAAAAAGGGTACATCGCAGAGCGCGAGGCCTGACCCCGCCACGCCATCACAGGCGTCGTAGAGTCGCGAAACAGGTAAACCATCCCCTCTCGAAAGTGGCCGCATGAAGGAGTACAAGATGCGTCGTGGGGAGACGCTCGAAGAGCGAATACCTGACATGGAAGCGACCGTCGAAGACTACTTCGGTCCCATCACGGGAACCGAGGAGTTCAAAGGGAGCGACCTGTACGTCGTCGGCGAACCGAAGAACCCCGTGTTCAAGCGTGTCGTCGTCGGTGCGGTCAAGTACAGCGGGAAGAAGGACCGCCTCGCGGTCAACTTCGAGGAGGCGGACCCGACCGACCTCTCTCCCGACGACCTCGAAGCGGCCGGTGAGGCCGTCAACGCGAAAAACGAGTTCCTGCTCGAAGCGACGGGCCGCGACGCGAAGTCGCGCCGTGACTCGATGAAGCGCGCTGTCGAAGACGACGCGCCGGACTACTAGACGAGTCCGCTTCGGATTCGAATTCTCTTGCACACCGTGACTGTCGAGCGTCACGCTCGCTCGACGTGGCGAACAGAGCGAACGCCACCGACGCGAGCGTCTCCGACAGAACATACATAATGGTACGACGTGTCGTGACACACGAGCGGCGGCAGACGGCGACGGGAAGAAATATTTTTTCTAAAGTGAGTAAAAATACCCGCCACGGTTAAGTGACATCGGGTCGAACGGCGTGGTATGGCCATCGAAACCATCTTACTCGCCGTCGGCGCGGGCGATGCGGACCGAATCGACCGACTCGCAGAAGAGACGATTGACGTCGCCGGACCGACAGGCGCGACAGTCGTCATCGGGCACGTCTTCACCAAAGAGGAGTACAACGAGGCACTCGACAACCTCGACTTCGACGTCACGGCCGAGGAAGTCTCGGGCGACGACGTCGCACGCCGACACGCGACGGTCCGCGAACTCGTCTCGAAGTTCGAGGAAGCAGATATCTCGTACGAGATTCGCGGGCCAGTCGGCGACCACGGAAAGAAACTCGTCGAACTCGCGGGCGAAGTCGACGCCGACCGCCTCGTCGTCGGCGGACGCAAACGCTCACCGGCCGGGAAGGCCGTCTTCGGGAGCCTCGCACAAGAGGTCATGCTCGAATCGCCGTGCCCCGTGACGTTCGTCCGTGCAGATACCAAGTAGCTTCCAGTCACGCGCTTTCTGTCCGGGGATACGTACATACCGTAGTGAGCCGTCATACCCCCCATGGACCACACTATCGACTACCGTCCAGCATTCGCCCTCCTGACCGTCTCGCTCGACGAAGGGGAGTCGATACGCTCAGAAGCCGGGTCTATGGTGAGTTACGCCGACGGTATCGACATCGAGACGAACGCCAACGGTGGCCTGCTCGGGTCGCTCAAACGCAGTGTCCTCGGCGGCGAGTCGTTCTTCCAGAACACGTTCCACGCACGGACTGCGGGTGACGTTTCGCTCGCCCCACCGCTTCCCGGTGACATCGTCCACCAGCGTCTCGAAGACGAGGCGATGTACGTCCAGTCGGGGTCGTACCTCGCGTCCGACGTCGCACTCGACCTCGACACCTCGTTCGGCGGTGCAAAGACGTTCTTCGGCAGCGAAGGCCTGTTCCTCCTGAAGTTGGAGGGGACTGGTGACAGTTTCCTGTCGAGTTACGGCGCCATCCACGAAGTCGAACTGACAGAGGGGGAACACTACACTGTCGACACCGGCCACATCGTCGCGTTCGACGGGACGACCGACTTCTCCGTCGAGGCCGTCGGCGGCCTCAAATCCACGCTCTTCAGTGGGGAAGGCCTCGTGTGTACGTTCACGGGACCGGGGACCGTCTGGCTCCAGTCGCGTAGTATGGACTCGTTCCTCTCGTGGCTCATCCCGAAACTCCCGAGCACGAACTCGGCGTAGTGACGTGGGAATCGCTACCGTCTCGCGAGTAAATCAGCGCGAAATCCCGCTTAGTTAAGTGGCGTGCGCATCCCTATGGTGACAATGGCGTACTACGTGGGTGTCGACCTTGGGGCGACGAACGTTCGTTCGGTCGTCGCCGACGACGAGGGAGAAATCCTCGGACAGGCCCGCGATGGAACACCTCGTGGGCCGACCGGTATCGCGGTCACCGAGGCGGTTCTCGGCGTCGTCAGGCGGGCGTGTGCGGAAGCAGGTATCGACCCGAGTGAAGCAGTTGCGTGTGGTATCGGCGCGATTGGGCCCCTCGATTTGGCCGAGGGTGCAGTCGAGAACCCGGCGAACCTGCCGGACACCATCGACCGAATTCCGTTGACGGGGCCACTCTCTGTGCTCTTGGACACGGACAACGTCTACCTCCACAACGACACGAACGCGGGCGTCATCGGCGAACGATTCCACTCCGACCGAAACCCCGACGACATGGTCTACCTCACTATCTCTTCGGGTGTCGGCGCGGGCGTCTGTGTGGACGGGCACGTCCTCGCCGGGTGGGACGGTAACGCCGGTGAAGTCGGTCACATGACGCTCGATCCGCACGGGTTCATGACCTGTGGATGTGGCCACGACGGCCACTGGGAGGGGTACTGCTCGGGGAACAACATCCCGAAGTACGCACGTGAACTCCACCAAGAAGACCCGGTCGAAACCGCACTCCCCATCGACGACCCCGACTTTTCTGCGGTCGACGTGTTCGAACACGCCGGCGACGACGAGTTCGCCGACCACGTCGTCGACCAGGTGGGACACTGGAACGCGATGGGCGTCGCCAACATCGTCCACGCGTACGCTCCCCTCATCATCTACGTCGGCGGTGCCGTGGCGCTCAACAACCCCGAGTTGATATTAGAGCCAATCCGTGAGCAGATGAGCGACATGGTGATGTCGAACATCCCCGAGATTCAACTCACGACACTCGGCGACGAAGTCGTCGTCGAGGGTGCGCTCGCGAGTGCGATGACCGCTGGAACCGGCGACCGGTCGCGACTGTAAGGTTTCGAGGATTCGACGGTTGCAGCGCTGCTGGAACCGGCGACCGGTCGCGACTGTAAGGTTTCGAGGATTCGGCGGTTGCAGCGCTGCTGGTACCGGCGACCGGTCGCGACTGTTCAGAAGTATGATACCGACCCGATAGCTCGACGTTCGAAGACGGCGCCAGGAACATTCGCCACTTCCTCTTTGGTTATCTCGCGTGATATTTAGCGGCGTACTCTTATAATGGTCCTCAGAAAATCCGATGACGTGCACCCGGCGGTGCCCACTCGATGGGTGCGTCGGTCGACGCGTCCCGTTCCCGTCGACTCGAACGGTGCACGGGCGTTCCACCGGAAGCTACGAACGGGAACTTGGTCGGTACCCCCCACCACCATTACCGACCGTCCGACCTCGCCGAAGTCTCTTCGGCGGGCAGACGGACTTCGTCCGTCGACGCCGATGGGGAATCTCCCACCACCCACCCGAATTCCCCATCCGGCGTCACTTTCGTTCTCACACGACTCCGTGGCGAGCGACGCCGTCCGACTTTTCACCTCTGCGACCCGAGTACGACCGTGGACCGTCGCCAATTTCTCCGTGTCGCCGGTGGCACCGCACTCGCCGGTGTCGTCGGCACGTCTCGCGTCGCCGACGCGCATCCCGGTCCCTTCGAACCACTCGGCCGCGTCGATATCGAAGGGGCGAAAGAGGCAGTCCTCTCTCCCGACGGACAGACAGCGCTCGTCGCCGCGACGAGCGGATACGCGACCGTCGATATCTCGTCACCAGACCGTCCGCGGGTCCTCGCCGAACGACGTGGCCTCCTCTCGGACCACGACGACGGTCCCTTCCGAAACATCTACGACGTGAAACTCGACGGGGACACACTCCTCGCTGTCGGCCCGGCGAATCCTCTTCCGGGTTCTCCCGCAGGCGTTCTCGTCGTGGACGTGTCGGACCCCGCTGCGCCGACCGAACTCACCTTCCACGAGACGGACTACCCCATTCACAACTGCTTCGCCGCCGATGGCCGCGCGTATCTGACCGCCAACGACGGCGACGAGAACCCACTCGTC
>NZ_LOPV01000091.1 GCF_001469865.1 Haloferax profundi | reverse complement strand
GACGTGGACTCTGGGACAGAACTCGGGCGCTGGTCGCTCGTCTCGGAGGACGACCGGTGGGCGGACGTTCGCTCGTCGCTTCGGGCCGTCCACGACGTGTTTGTCCGCGACAGCGTCGCCTACATCTCGATGTGGGACGGCGGGACGTGGATTGTCGATTTCACCGACCCCGAATCACCCTCGGTCCTCGGTGCTATCGAACCGGGCGACCCAGATGCACTCGCAGCACTCTCCGGCCGAGAGCGGTCTGTCGCAGGGCGAACGCCACCGGGGAATCACCACTCTGCCGCGACTGACGAGTCCGGTGACCTCCTCGGCATCGGTATCGAGTCGTGGGCCGTCGAAGTCGAACGCGACGACGAGACGACAGACCTCGTCGGAGGACCGAGCGGTGTCGAACTGTGGGATATCTCGGTCCCATCGAATCCGACACACCTGTCGACTATCGACCCGCCGACCAGTCCCGACCCGACGGTCGGCGGCGTCTGGACCACCGCGCACAACTTCGACTTCCACGACGGCCGACTCTACACGTCGTGGTACCGCGGCGGCGTCAAACGACACGACGTCTCTGACCCGACGGACCCGGTCGAACTCGCGTGGTGGCGCGACCCAGACCAGACGAACTTCTGGACCGCACAGTACGCCTACCCGTTCGCCGACGAGGGCGTCTTCGTCGCGTCGAGTTGGGGATTCGACGACGTCTCCGGCGCACTCTACACGTTCCCTGACCACGCCGGCGAACAACAGAACGCGCCGACACTCGGCCCAGAGACCACGACCGAATCCCTCGTCAACACGCCGACGGAGACTGATTCGAGCAGTCCAGCGGCCGAGACAGCGGCATCTGACGGTTCGTCACGAACCGGCGTTCCGGGATTCGGTGTCGGCGTCGGTGCTGCCGCACTCGGGGGTGCAGCGTGGTGGTTCCGTCGCCGCGTCCGTCGGGACTGACGGCGACGTCGTCCGCCCGAGCCAAATCTATCACGAACGACCGCGACAGCCTTTCTCTCGCCCGCCGATGCGTGGGGAGAACCGTTCCATTCTAATCCGTGGCCCCCGAACCGTCGTGGTATGAGCGACGAGTCGGAGAGTCTCAAAGAGCGCGTCGAGACGTGGATGGTCGGCCAGATGCCCATCATCCAGATGCACGGCGGCAACAGCGTCGTGCGAAAGGCCGATGCCGAGTCGGGAGAAGTCGTCGTCGAACTCGGGGGTGCGTGTGCAGGGTGCGGCATCAGCAACATCACCGCCCAGAACATCCAGTCGGACCTCATCATGGAGTTCCCAGAGATAGAGGACGTGCAGGTGAAAGTCCCCAGTTCGGGCGACCACGGGAGCAGCACCGTCGAAGGCGGCCGCGGTGGGGAATTGCAGTTCGGTGACGAAGGTCCGGGGCATTTCTAACCCACTTTTTTACGGTTCGGGGGGCGCCTCCGGCGACCCGCTCACCGCAAAAACCTGGAGGAAAAAAGGCGGCTACTCCCTTCGGTCGTAGCCGTACAGTGCGCTTGGACCGCACCGGAGGCGTTCTCGCCTCCCGACAGCGCTTCTCTTCTACCCCGACAGCGCCGACTCCAGACTCGACGCCACCGACCGCGCTTTCTCGGCCAATTCTTCCGTGATGTGTCCGGCCGCCACCGCTTCGTCCAACTCGTCGTCGTCCACGCGTTCGACGGTTCCGTCCGCGTGTTTCACCACGTCGACGTGTAAGTCGACGTAGCGAATCTGGTCCGGGAAGCACTCGACTGGCGTACAGATGTTGACGTAGGTACCTTTCACGTCGCCGTCGTCGTCGCGGTAGACCGTCGGGTACCACCAGCGACCCTCGCGGAATTTTGTAACTGCGACGTCGCCCGATTCTCGGTCCACGCCGAGGGCGTCGTAGGTGCCGCCCCCGCTCATCTGGCGGCGAATCTCCACGGTTCCGTCCGGGTCTCGTTCGGTCACTTCGCCCGACCCGAGTTCGATGAGTCGGCCGTCGGGTTTCCCGTGGCCGATACCCACGTCGTCGCCTTCGAGGGGGCCGAACTGGGCGGTCACCACGTCGAAGGGGAACTCGCCTTCCTCGGCCGACGAGCAGAGTGCTTCCGCGAGGTCGACCCCCGCCGAGGCTTTCGGCGACGCCGCCTTCGTGCGATGGTGGCCCGGCATCGTCGTCTCGACTGCTCGGCGGTGGTCGTCGAGTTCGAAGCGCGTCTCACGCCCGAACCAGAGCCACGTCGTCGCCGTCGGGGATGCGACCTGTCGGGGTCCATCGACGGGTTCGTCGAGGACTGCGTCGAGTTCCGCGGCGATGGTCGCCGCTCGGTCGAGGGCGTCGTTCAGCGCGCCCATGTCGGCGTCGACGGCGTCGCGGTGCCAGCGGATGCCCCACCCATCCGGCGGGTCGCCGCCGAGGAGGTCGGTCATGCCGGCGAGTTCCCGTGCTGCGGCCTCGTCTCTCGTATCCACGCGGACGCCCTCCGCGTCCGGTTCGAGTGTGGCCAGTCCAGCGATGGCGCGGACGTCTCCCGTCAGGTCGTGGCGGCGGTCCGCCCACGGCGGGGCAGACTCAGAGACTTGTACGCGCACCTCGTCCCCGACTTCGACTCGGCCGTCGACGTCGCCGTAGGAGAGGTAGCCGTCGGTCTCGCCGAGGTCACAGACTGCGCCGCCGCCGAGGGTCTCGGTCACGCGGGCGTCGAAGACAGCACCCGTCGGCGCAAGGTCGGCCCACTCGAACGTGTCCAGACCGAGGTCGGAGAGCAAGTCGGTCGCCTCGTCGACTGCATCTGGTTTCCCGGTCACGCCGACGCCCTGCCGGTCACGGGTCGTCTCGACGGCCACGTCGTGGTCGGCAGACTCGAAGTCGGCGTCGAACCGTTCCCGAATCGGCCCCGACGCTTGTACCACGTCGTGACCCGCGTCGAGGAACAACCGGGTCACTGCCGTGGTGTAGATGCCGCGGACGCGAACGTTCATAGGTCGTCGGGGTCGCGGGCGAACTTGACCCGTCCGTCGACAGTCGGTCCGAGCGTGAGTTCGACCGTGTCGTCGGAGAGGAGACGACCACCTTCGATTGGGACACCCCACGAGTCGAACTTGAGGTATCCTCGGAGGGAGGCGCCGTGCGTGTAGAGGTCGACGTGGTCTACGGTGTGTTCTTGCACGTCGCTTGCGCTGTGTGCCATCTCCATATCCGAGTAGAACGTGCCTCCGTCACCGAAGAACGTCGCGAGGTGGTCGGCGTCTGCTTCGACTGACTCCCGGACGTGTTCGGACGCCGCTCGGAGGTCGTCGGTGTCGAGACCGACCGCCCGAAGCGCCGCTTGTTCGCGTGGGTCGAAGTGCATATCCGCCCTTCGGTGCGAGGGTTTTAACCTCACTCGGTCGGGCGCAGAGATACCCGTTGCCGAAGGTATTACCCACCGCGCAGTCCTTACGTCAGGTGATGGACCAGAGTCGAGACCCAGTCGAACGGGCGTCCGATGGAGAGACCGACCTCTACGACATCGCGACGTGGGAGGAACGGACCTCCGTCGATGGATTATCCGTCGCACTCTACCGACTACTGGTCGCCTCGACTCGCGCCGCGGTCATCGCCGCTGCGTTCCTCATCCTCGTCGGCATCGGCGGTCTCACGGCTATCACCGACCCCCAGATTGGTGCGCTGACGCTGCTGTCTGCGCTGCCTGCACTCGGCCTCGCGGGGTACGTCTACTACACCGACGTCACCGACAACGAACCACTGTCGATGCTCGTCGTGACGTTCTTGCTCGGCGTCCTCACTGCCACGTTCGCGGCGGTACTCAACTCGCTTTTGAACAACGTCGGCCAGACGATTGCCACCGAACTGTCGCTCAGTATCGGATTCCTCGGGTCGATTATCTTCTTCTACCTCGTGGTCGGCCCCGTCGAAGAGACGGTGAAGTTGCTCGCAGTGAGATTGTACGCGTACTCGCACCGCAGTTTCAACGCCGTCGTCGACGGGGCCGTCTACGGCGCGATGGCGGGACTCGGATTCGCCACCATCGAGAACGCACTCTACATCACGCGGAATCTCATGACCTCGGGTCTCGACCTCGGAACCGCCGGCGGCGTCGGCATCATCGGCGCTGGGAGCACGATTACGGCGGTCCGCGCACTCGCGGGTCCGGGTCACGTCATCTACTCCGCCATCGCGGGATACTATCTCGGCCTCGCGAAGTTCAACAAGCAGAACGCCGGCCCAATCGTCATCAAGGGTCTCATCCTCGCGTCACTCGTCCACGCGACGTACAACTCGACGGTCGGAATCGGTGCGGCCATCATCTCGTCGCTGACGGGTCTCGGGTCGCTCCCGTCGTTCCTCGTGTACGTCCTCATCTACGACGGTATCTTCGGCCTCTACCTCATCGGGAAGATTCGTCGCTACAGCGCTGCGTACCACACGGCCCACGCACCGAGCGAACCCGCCTCGTCGTTTTCTTCAGAACCGACCGAGTTCGAAGACTGACGGATTCGAGGGACGACCGAGTTCGCGGGCCCGCGATGGCGTCACCCCGCATCTGTTCTACCAGACTCGGGCTTCACTCTGCGCGTAATCCATCGACGTATCCGTCGAGCATCGACTCGACGTACTTCGCCACTACGTCGACTTCGACGTGGACTGGGTCTCCGGGTTCCTTCTCGGAGAGCGTCGTCAAGTCGTACGTCGTCGGGATGATAGCCACGGCGAACGAGTCGTCGCGGCGGTCTGCGACGGTGAGGCTGATACCATCGAGACAGACCGAGCCTTTCTGAACGACGTACTTCGCCAGCGACTCGGGGAGGTCGAACTCGAAGAACCAGTCGTCACCGACCTGTTCGACGGCGGTGACAGTCGTCGTGCCGTCGACGTGCCCCTGGACGATGTGGCCGTCGAAGCGGTCACTCGCCGCGAGTGCCCGTTCGAGGTTGACTCGGTCGCCTTCTGCCACGTCGCCGAGGTACGTCTTCTCGACAGTCTCAGCGGCGAGAAAGACTTCGAACCAGTCGTCGCCGAACTCCTCGACGGTCAGACAGACGCCGGAGACGGCAATCGACTGCCCGTGGTGGAGGTCGTCGAACGCGAGGTCGGTTCGGATGCGGAGACGGCGGCCGCCGTCGGACGACTCGTCCGACGAGATTTCTCCTGCGGAGAAACCACCCTCGGTGTCGGTCACACCGACGATTTCGCCCGGACCCTCCACGATGCCAGTGAACATACCGACGACTTCGGAGGGTGTGCCTTAATGCCCATCGTTTCTGTTCACCATCACGTCTTCGTGATGCTTTCCGTCGCCCATACAATTTTGTCGCCGTCGGCCTCAGGGCCCGTATGGACGTACTCGCTCGGCTTCGAAGCAGTTTCTTCACGGGACTCATTCTCGTCACACCGCTCGCCGTGACCGTATTCGTCCTCCAGTTCGTGTTCAACCGAGTCGCGGCGGCGCTTCGTCCGTTGGTTCGAGAGATAAACCCGTTTCTCGCCCAGGCGTTGAACACGTCTGGCGACATCGTTCTCGTCTCACAGACGCTGGCGGCCCTCATCATCGCGGTGGCGATATCGCTCATCGGCTACCTCGCCTCGATGAGTCTCGGGCAGCGTCTCTTCGGGAGTTTCGAACGAGGTGTCCGCCTCCTCCCCCTCGTCCGCACCATCTACTTCGGCGTTCGACAGGTCTCCGAGTCGCTCACCGAACCGGCCGCCGGGTACGACCGGGTCGTCCTCGTGGAGTACCCACGGAAAGGTGTCCACTCGATTGGCTTCGTCACCAACGAGGCCCCTCGGTCGATGAAGGAGACGGCCGGTGAAGACGCCTACACCGTGTTCCTCCCGCACAGTCCGAACCCGACGGCGGGCGCACTCATCGTCGTCTCCAGCGACGAGGTCAAAGAACTCGACATGCCGGTCAGCCGTGGCCTCCGTCTCCTCGTCACGACAGGTCTGAGCGTGGACGACCCAGAAACGCTGCCGTCCGGTCCAGCGGGCTACACGCCGGGGAACTCCGTAGACATGGAGAAGAACCCAGAGTAGCACTGCCACATCCGGTTTTCTCGGCCTCAGACACCCCACAGAAAGACGATTCCGAAGGTTGTGACCACCGTCAAGAGGAGTTGGAGCGGACCACCGACGCGGAGGTAGTCCGCGAATTTGTACCCTCCCGGACCGTACACCATCAGGTTCGTCTGGTACCCGATAGGGGTCATGAACGCCGTGCTGCCGGCGAAGGTGACGGCGATGGCGAACCCGAACGGGTCCGCACCGAGTCGTTGGGCCGTGTCGATGGCGATAGGGATGACGAGGACGACGCTCGCGACGGGCGTGATGACGTTCGCCAAGAGGCCCGTGAGGAGGTAGAACGCGGCCAGTACGGCGACGACAGGGAGGAAGACGGTGGCTTGCCCCACGAGGTCCGCGATGAGTGCCACGCCGCCGGTGAGTTGGAGCGCCCGCCCCAGCGGAATCACACCCGCGAGCAGGAAGATGACGTTCCAACTCACCGCGTCGTAGGCGTCACTCGCAGAGAGACAGTCGGTCGCGACCATCGCGACGACGCCACCGAGGGCGGCCACTGCGATGGGGACGACACCGACGGCGGCCAATCCGATGACCAGTGCGACGATAGCGAACGCCTGAAGCGCCGTCGGCGACAACCCGCCGTTTTGTTCCATCACTTTCTCGGACACCTCACTCGTCACGACGAAATCACCCGTCTCTCTGAGGTATTTGGCCGTCTCACTCGTCGTCTGGAGCAGTAGCGAGTCACCGGCCCGAAGGTCAACGTCGCGGAAGTGTTCGCGGATGAGTTCACCACCGCGGCGACGAACTGCGAGGACCGTCGCGTCGTATCGTTCCCGCAGTCGTGTCTCGCCGATGGTGTCCCCGACGAGGCCAGACGCCCGCGGGACGACGATTTCGAGCAGTGCCACCCGGTCGGGCTGGTCGAGTTCCGCGTCCGTGACGGCCGCTCGCGGGAGATATCGGAGGTCGGCGAGTTCACAGAACTGTTTGATAGTCCCGGGGTCGCCGCGGACCGTGAGGATGTCTCGGCCCCTGATGTCGCGGTCTGTGTCGGCGGCGATGAAGTGCTCGCCGCCGCGGAGCACGTCGAGGATGTCGATGTTGAGGTCACGGTGCGCGTCGTCGGCGACGTTCCTGGCGGGGTTGCCGACGAGTGGTGAGCGCGATGGAACCAACACGCGGGCGAGAAACGGTTGGACGCCGTAACTCGCCGTTCGGTTGCCCGGTTGGATGCGCTCGGGGAGGAGGTGTGGTGCGATGGTCAACAAGTAGACTGCACCGACGGCGAAGACGACGATTCCGAGCGGCGTGAACACGAACATCGAAAACGGCGGGTTCCCGGTGGCGGTGGCGTATGCTTCACTGGCGACGAGGTTCGTGGCGGTGCCGATGAGAGTGAGCGTCCCCCCGAGCATCGACGCGTACGAGAGCGGGATGAGGAGTTTCGACGGCGAGACGCGCGTCTGGTCTGCGAGGTCCGAGACCATCGGGATGAACACCGCCACGACAGGAGTGTTGTTGATGACACCGGCGATGGGTCCGGTGAGGCCGACGAGGGCACCGAGGAGTCGGTCCTCGCTCCCGCGAGTGAACCGGGCGAGTGCGTCGCCGAGGACGCGAATCGCACCCGTCTGTCGGACACCTTCGCTGAGTGCGTACATCGCGAGAATCGTGATGGTCGCCGCGTTCGAGAACCCAGAGAGCCCGGTCTGGAGGTCGACTTGCGTCCACGGTTCGAGGACGACGAGTGCGACGATGACACCGATAGCCGTCACGTCTGGTGGTGCCGCCTCTGTCACGAACAGTGCCATCGTGACGACCACGAGGGCGAAGACGACGAGCATCCCGGGCGTGACCGCGACCATAGTGACTCTCGATTCGGAGACCGCTTAATGGTTCCTCGGATGACTGTCACGTCACAGAGACGATAGCCACCACTACTCGTCTTCCCTGTAGATGATGCCGCGACCCTTTTGTCCGCACACAGACTATCCGCGCTCGATGCGACTCGGAATCTTGGAAATGATTGGACTCGGGGCGTCACTCATCTTCGCGATACCTATCGGCGTCTTCGGTCTGACACTCCTGCTGGACGGCCGGACCGTCTTCGGCGCAGGGATGGTCGTCCTCGCCGTGCTCATGGTCGCCCTCCCGAAGTACCTCACGACGCCGCAGGACATTCCGATGCTCGCGGCCGAGAAAGTCGTCGGTGGTGTCGCGAAAGACCCGGACGACGAAGAGTAACTACCAGCGAGACGGGTCCAGACCGGTCGGCGCGTCACCGACGAACTGCGGTCCGTCGTCGCCGACGACGAGCACGTCGGTCAGTTCGACTCGTCCGTGGTCGCCGTGTGTGATTGCCGCACGAATTCTGAGGACGTTTCCTGCGACGAGTTCGGTATCACCGTCGAGTTTCGGCGCTTCACGGACAGCGAGGCCGATGCCTCCGCCAACGTCTCTCGTCACTTCGTCGGCCATCGAGAACCCGAACGCCGCCGTCTCTGCGCGAATCTCACTCCCGAGGAATCCGGCGTCTGCGCCGACGTTCGCCTCGACGAGTGCGACGTCGCGGGCGGCGTCGCACGCGACGTGGGCCCGCCGCTCCCATCCACCGTCGGCGTCGACGACGAACGTTCGCGCGAGGGCACCTCGATAGCCGGCAGGGCCACGCGGCGCTACCGAGACGACGAGTGGTTCTCCGGGAGCGAGTTCGACTGCCGAACCCGCTTCTCCGCGCGTCCCTGCCGTCACGTCCGTCGCTCCCGCGGTGTCCACACCTTCGATTGCGAGCGTCGTGTTCACCTGCCGGCGAAGTCGCTCGGTCGAAAGCGGGGCATCGGCCCAGACGAGTGTGTCGTCTTCGACTGTCGCGTCCGCCAGTATCGACGCGGCACGCTCGATACCGCGCGTGGCGGCCCGTTGGACTGCCTCGATAGCCTCACGCTCGTCGGCATCCTTCACGGCGCGTGCGTCTCGGACTGCCGTCGTCGACGTGAGTTCGTAACCCGCAGACTCGAGGTGGAGTGCGGCGTCGTGCGGAATCGTCCGTGGTGCGAGCACAGTCCCGCCTTCGGCGTAGTTGGCGAGAATCGCCGCCGCGGCCTTTCCCGCTGGTTTGTCGTCCACACGGACCGACGCCCCCGACACGTCGGGAACGTCGACTGTGGACGGAACGCGAAGATGCGTCTCACCGGCGGCGCGAACGTACACCGTCTCGACGCCGAGTTCGACGCCCGTCAGATATCGGCCCGTCGGGTCGTCACCGCGAACGATGGCGACGAATGCGACTGCATCGCTGTCGTCGATGGCGGCGTCGATGGCCGAACCGCCACGGGGACCGGACGGCACGAGTGGATTACGCCTCGGGTTCGGGCGCAGGTGGTTCCTGTGCCTCTGCCACGAGTTCTTGCGTGTCCTCGTCGCGAATCTCGTTGTGGAGGAGGACGCTTATCGGGAGCGTCGGTGCTCCGTTGACGAGGTTTTCGAGGATGATGAGACGCTCGCGTGCACGAGACATACCGACGTAGAAGACACGGCGCTCGTTGTCCGTGATGAGTGGAACCGGACTGGTGGACGCGGTGAACTCTTCGATGCCGCGCGCTTCGAGTTCCTCTTCGGAGACGGACGCGGCCATCTGCTCGACGACTTTCTCGGTCAGGTCCGTCGCCATGAAGACGTGGTCTGCTTCACGACCCTTCGCAGAGTGGATGGTCCCGACGCGGACGCGCGAGGGGTCCATACCGGCGTAGTCGCCGGAGAAGTACGCGTCGACGGACTTCCGCTGGAAACTCGTCACCTTGCGGACCATGTCCGAGGCGGCGCTTCCGTTCGGCGCGAACGGTGCGAAGTTCTTGATTTCCTTCGGCGTGAACTCGATGTTCGTGATGTCTTCGACGCCCGCTTCTTCCTGCCGTTCGTCGATGGCGTCGAACAGGTCGTCGCGGTCGTTCGTCCCGAACGCAGAGTCCTGCAGCATGTCTGCGAGGCGGCGGGCCTGCAACCCATCGACGGGTTCCTCGGCCTCCATGGCCTCGACGGCGCGGACGTACTGCGTGAGTCGGTCGGTCCACATCCGCTGGTCGGTGAGCGTGGAGAAGGGGATACCAGACGGGAGGAACTCATCGATAAACTGGAACATCTGGTAGCGCGCACGGAACAGTACCATGATGGTCCCGTCGTCCTGTTCGACGGTGTACCGGACGTTCCGCGCGAGTTCGAGCATCGACGGACTCTCGACTGCCTCGACGGACCCGCCCTCTTTGCGGGGCTTGAGGTCTTTCTCCTGTCGCTTGTCGATGTGGCGAATCTCGCGGTTGACGACGTTGAGGACGTTCGACGGGAGACGGTAGGAGTTCGGGAGAACCTCGTCGTTGTCGCGTTCGGCGTCGAGGAGCAGGTTCGGGTCCGCACCCTGCCACGCGTAGACGACCTGGTCGTCGTCGCCGGCGATGAGGACGCCCTTCATGTGAGGTTTCCACTCCTCGTACGCGTCGTACTGGAGCGTCGTGATGTCCTGGAACTCGTCGATGACGAGGTAGTCGACGTTGGGGACGAGTGCACGTTGCTTGACCCGTTCGAGCATGTCCGCGAATCCGACGAGTCCGTTCTCACCTTTGTAGGCGCGCCACGCGCGAATGGCCTCCGGGATGTCGATTCGGTCGTCGTCAGAGGGCCACGTCGGCGTGTACTTGTTGCCTTCCTGTGCGTTCGGGTCGACTTCCGGTGGCAGGCGAACTTCTTCGACGTTCCACTGGAACGGCACGTCGTACCAGTCGGCTACGTCGCGGCGCGTCCGCTGTAACCACTGGCTGGTCGCGATAATCTTGTTCCCGATGGTCGTCGAACGGGCCGTCCGCCGGCCGGCACCACTGTACTCGTCTTGGAACTCCAGACCGTACTCTTCACAGAACTCCTGTTTGTCCTTCTCGCCGACCACGTCGTTGCGCGAGAGGCCGAGCAGTTCGTACGCCTTCGCGTGCATCGTGGAGACGTTGCCCTTCAGCGACCGTGGGTTGATGTCGAGTCGCTCGGCGAGTCGGTCACGGATCTCGGACGCTGCTGCCCGGGTGTACGAGACGACGAGGATGTCTCGGATACTGACGTCGTCTTGTTCGAGAATCGCCTCGACCTTGTTGAGTAAGGCCGTGGTCTTACCGCTCCCCGGACCCCCAAACAGTCGGGTGACGGTCACGTCGGATTCGCTCATTGTGCACGTTCACGGCCTTATGCGTGATAAGCGACGTGCTTCCGACGAGGGCGAACGCGCCCGGAGTCGATTCGACGTGCCGGGCGTTCGCGGACACACCCCGCATAGTGGGGGTGCGGCGAGAACAGGTGCTGTGGCTTGGTCAGGTAGTCGGACGCGTTAGGCCTCCGGCGACCACCCACATACGGAGCATGTCGCCGCGCCCATGTCGTGTAGCGCCCCGCAATCGGGACACTGCAGTTTGTTATAGGATCGGTCCCAGCGTGCCGGTTCTGTCTCGTGACCGCGGTCGGCCAAAAACTGGTCGAACAAGTCGTCACTGGGTGCTGAGGCCATACATGGTATGCTATGCCATGACTGTATTTAATTCCTGCGGCGATTGTGAATCCGCGAAAATAGGTGTTTCAGACTGTCTCGACTACTTATAGGTCGTACAGCGCTGTGTACTTCGACTCGACGTAGTCGAGGAAGTCGTCGGCGGCGAAGTCCGCGCCAGTCGCGCGTTTCACCAGGTCGTTCGTCTCGTAGCGGCGGCCGTGCTGGTGGACGTTCTCGCGAAGCCACTCGCGCAGGTCGGCGAACTCGCCGTTCGAAAGCTTCTCGTCGAGGTTCTCGATGTCGTCTTCGGCCGCGGCGAACAACTGCGCGGACATGATGGACCCGAGCGAGTACGTGGGGAAGTAGCCGAAGTTCCCGTACGCCCAGTGGATGTCCTGCAGACAGCCTTCGGAGTCGGTCTCGGGGCGGATGCCGAGGTACTCTTCGTACTTGTCGTTCCACGCCTCTGGCACGTCCTCGACGGCGAGGTCACCCGAGATGAGTGCGCGTTCGAGTTCGAACCGAATGACGATGTGTAGGTGGTAGGTCAGTTCGTCCGCTTCGACGCGGATGAGGTTGTCCTCGTACACCTGATTCGCCGCCTCGTAGGCCTCTTCGACGGTCGCATCCACGTCCGAGAAGTGTTCGGTGAACGTCGGCAGGAAGTGCTGCCAGAAGGTGCGCGACCGGCCGACGTGGTTCTCCCACAGGCGCGACTGCGACTCGTGGACCGAGAGGTTTCGGTCCTCACCGAGTGGGGTCGCGTAGTGTTCGTCTGGCAGGCCGAGCGTGTAGAGCGCGTGGCCGAACTCGTGGATGGTCGAAAAGAGCGACCCGAGTGGGTCCGACTCGTCGTAGCGGGTCGTCACGCGGGCGTCGAACTGCGTCCCCGACGAGAACGGATGGGGCGCGGTGTCGAGGCGGCCACGCTCCCACGGATAGCCAAGCGTCGAGAGAGCGTCGCGGACGAGTTCCTCCTGTTCGTCGGCCGGGAACTCACCGTCGAAGGCGTCCACGGCGAGTTCGACGTCCGACTCGCGGATGTCCGCAATCATCTCGACGAGGACTTCGCGCACTTCGTCCAGAATCTCCTCTGCCTGTTCGAGCGGGAGGCACGGTTCGTAGTCCTCGAACAGCACTTCGTATGGGTCGCGGTCCGGGTCGATGTGCTCGGCGTACTGGCGCTTCAGTTCGACGTGCTTCTCCAGGTGCGGCGCGAACGTCTCGAAGTCGTCGTTGGCCTTCGCTTCCTTCCACGCCGGAATCGCCTCTGAGGCTGCCGCCGAAATCTGTTCGACGAGGTCGTTCGGGACGCGAACCGCGCGTTCGTAGTCGCGTCGGAGTTCACGGAGCACGTCCGCCTGCTCGTCGGTCGGGTCGTCGGCCTCGGCCGCTTCGAGGAGTTCGCCGAACTCGTCGTCGGTCAGCAAGTCGTGGCTGAGTGCCGACAGGGCCGACATCTGCTGGGAGCGCGCGGGCGTCCCCGCGTCGGGCATCATGACCTGCTGGTCCCACGAGAGGATGCCGCCAGCGTTCTCGACGTTGGCGATTCGCTTGTACTTCGTCAGGAGTTGGTCGTACGCCGACGCCTCTTCCGTGGAGGATTGTGCCATATGATATCGGGTCGGGTCGGGGACGTATTAAATCGCAGGAGACGGTGATTTCGGTGGGGCTGTTTTGCTCCGGCAACGAACGCGAGACTGCGTGCATTACGGACTCGGGACAGTCACTGTCTTGAATTGGATATCGTCTGGATACAGGTCCACCTGGAGTGCAATCCCTCCGCTGATGGCGAGTTCGTCTGTCTCTGTGAGTCCCGATTCGAGGGTCACACTGAACTGATACGCTTCTTCACGTGTGAGCGCGTGTGTGTATTCGAGGTTCTCCTCGCCGATGTCGAACTGCTCAGTCGCGACGGTCTCCCCGGAGGTGGTCGCGATTTCGAACAGACCACGAAGCTGACCCGGTGTCCTGTTGACCAGCAACGTGTCGAATTCGCGGCCCGGGCCTCGGAGGCATCCTGCTGCACTGACCGACGCTGTGACGAGCGAAGTGACGTAGGTACGGCGATTCACGTCTCTCCCATCCGAACCCGTCTGTAAATTCGTTCTGCCGACGACGTACCACAACTACGTCGGCGACTCACCACTCACTGAGAAGTCCACGGTACGTCTCGTAACACCGCTCCAGCACGTCCAGCGAGACACTCTCGTTCTTCGTGTGCGCCTCTCCGGGTTCCGACGCCCCGTACACCACACACGTCGTCCCTTCCTGTGCCAACCATCCCGCGTCCGTCGCGTGCGGTTTCGTCACCTGTTCGGGGGTGCTGTCACCACGCTGTTCGTGAACTCGCTCGGCGACTGCGAGCACTCTGTCTGCGAACTCGGCGTCGTCACACGCCATCGGGGGAAGGTCCTGTTCGACCACCCACTCGACACCCTCGATGCTCTCTGTCTGCGAGAGGTCGGCGTATCCACCGGGGACAGTCCGTTCGTCGATAGTCACCTCGCAGTGGTCGGGGATGACGTTCCACGCGCTCCCACCGTCTATCTCGGTGACGGCGATGCTCCCGGAGACGGTGTGTCCGAGTACCTCTGTTTCGGGGAACGTCGATTCGCGGACGATATCCACCGCGTCGCAGGCGCGGTAGACGGCGTTCTCGCCTCGCTCGGGTTCGCTCGCGTGGCAGGCGGTTCCGCTCACGACCAGCGTGCTCGCCCGGCGACCACGGTGGGCGACCACCACGTCGGTGCGGTCCGGTCCCGAGTAGTTCGTCGAGCCTTCGGCGACGATGGCGTAGTCGAGCGAGAGGCCGGCGTCGAGGGCCGCACGGACGCCCGTCCCACCGATTTCCTCGCCGACGAACGACGCGAAGACGACTTCGTTCGTCGCTGACTCGGCCGCGTCTCGGAAGGCGAGCATCGACGCCGCGACGGCACCTTTCATATCTGCGGACCCCCGCCCGTAGAGTCGTCCGTCACCCGATTCGACGACGTAGTCGCCGTCGTCGGTCAGTTGCCGGGGTGCTGGCGGAACGACGTCGTGGTGCCCGACGAGTGCGAGCGATTCGCCGACGCCGGCGTTGACGCGCGCGACGACGTTCCCCGCGTCGTCTCTGGTCACGTCTGCGTCCGTCTCGTCTCGAAGCCACGTCTCGATGAAATCGCCGGCGGCAGTCTCGTCTTCGTGGCTCGGAATCGAGACGAGGTCGGTCGTCAGCGCGTCGAGTTCGTCCATGCCGTCGTGTCGCGGCACCACCGCAAAAGTATGCGCCGTGGCGGCAGGACACACCGTGTTCTCAATCCTCGGGAATACGGGACCGGGATTATACCAGAATCTGTGAATGTCTGTGTATGCGCATCGCCTCGGCATACGAACGGGTGCTCTGGGGAAGCATGGACGCCCTCGGTGTCTCGGACTCGGTCGAACGAAAAATCGTCGCGGCAGTCGGCATCCAATTCGTGGTGTCTGTCGGGCAGGCCGCGTTGCCGTGGGTCGCGACGGGAACGACTCGCCTCGTCCTCTCGGCCGTCCTCTTCTTCGGCGCGACTCTCGCGTTCGTGAACACCGTCTTCATCACTCGCAAAGATATCGTCTCGCCAATCGAGCGAATCTCTGAATCGGCCGCCGGTGTCGCTGCGGGCGACCTCTCGTCGACGCCGCCGACCGTCGAGGGCGACGACGAAGTCGCTCGACTCGCGGACGACTTCGGGTCGATGCACGACCACCTCTGTATCGTCTCGGCGCAGGCGACTGCCCTCGCAGACCAGGACTTCGACCACCCGTCGTTCGACGAGGAGATGCCGGGTGAGTTCGGCGAGGCGTTAGACCGGATGCAACGTGACCTCGCGGACTACACGCGGAACCTGCAACACCTGGTCGAAGCGTTCGCCGAGGCCACTGCACGGGCGCAGACCGGCGACCTGACGGCGACTATCGACACGAGCGAGTGGGGCGTCGACGACGAACGCTACGAGGCCGTCGCCGAGACGTACAACGACCTCGTCTACACGCTCTCGACGACGCTTGGCGAGGTCCAGACGTTCGCCGAAGAAGTCTCGGAGATGAGTGCATCTGCACAGCAACACGTCGAACAGGCGAACGCCGCCAGCGAGGAAGTCGCCGCGGCGGTCAACGAAATCTCCGACGGTGCGAGCACGCAGACGACCCACCTCCAGACGGTCGCCGACGAACTCAACACGCTCTCGGCGACGGTCGAAGAGATTGCGGCCTCTGCGGACGAAGTCGCTCGGACTGCGGAGACGGCGTCTGAACGCGGTGAAGTCGGGCGTGACGCCGCCACCGCGGCGATGAAGGAGTTAGACGCCGTGGAGGCCCGCATCGACGACACTGCAGAGGCGGTTGCCGAACTCGCCGACGGTATCGAGAAGATAGACGAAATCGCCGCCTTCATCGACCACGTCGGGTCACAGACCGACCTGCTGGCTATCAACGCGGCAATCGAGGCGGCCCACGCCGGCGAGGCAGGCGACGGGTTCGGTGTCGTCGCACAGGAGGTCAAATCGCTCGCCGAGGAGACCCGAGATTCGGCCGACGAAGTGTCCACGCTCATCGCCGACATCACCGAGCACTCCGAAGAGACGCTGGCCGACGTGCGCGACATGAACCAGCAAGTCACCGACAGTCTCGACACCGTCAGCGAGGCAATCGAGGAGTTCGAGACCATCGTGGACATGGTGACCGATATCGACGCCAGCGTGGCCGAAGTGAGCGACGCGACAGACCAGCAGGCGCAGTCGGCACAGGACATCGCCGTCCGCGTGGACGACGTGGCGAACATCTCCGAAGAGACGGCGGGGCAGTCGCAGACCGTCGTCGAGACGGCGGACTCCCAGTCCGAATCCATCGGTGACCTCTCCGAGCAAGCGGCAGTCCTCTCGTCGCGGGCGGCGAACCTCGAAGGACTCGTGGGGTCGTTCGAGGTCATCGACGAAGACGAGCGACAACGCGCCTCGCCGGCAGACGACTGACGACTTCGACCCCCCTCGATTCGCCCTCCCGAAGGGTCCTCTCCATCTATACCCTTATCCGTCCCCACCGCGAAAATCCGCGCATGAAGATAGTGCCGGACACGAGCGCGGTCATCGATGGCCGTGTGTCCGAGCGAGTCGACGACGGAACCTTCGACGGTGCCGACGTTCTCGTCCCCGAGGCAGTCGTGAGCGAACTCGAATCGCAGGCCAACGATGGCCGCGATACGGGGTGGGAGGGTCTCTCTGAACTCCAGCGCCTCGCCGAGTTCGCCGACGACGGCGTCATCGAACTCAAATACGTCGGTCGACGCCCGAGCGCCGGTGAGACGAAAGGCGCACACGAAGGTGACATCGACGCGCTCATCCGCGACATCGCCGCCGAGCGGTCTGCGAAACTCCTCACCAGCGACGTCGTGCAAGCCGAAGTCGCCAAAGCGAAAGGCCTGTCCGTCGAGTACGTCGAACCCGTCGTTCGCGGGTCTGGTGACCTCATCATCGAGCGGTTCTTCGACGACCAGACGATGTCTGTCCACCTCAAGACGGACACCAAGCCGAAAGCCAAGCGCGGCGCAATCGGCGAGATGCACTACCAGACTATCGACGACGAGGTGACAGACGAGGCGACCATGAACGAGTGGGCCGACGACATCGTCAACTCCGCTCGCGCCTCGCCCGACGGCTTCATCGAACTCTCGGAACCGGGGATGAACATCGTCCAGTTCCGCGACTACCGTATCGCCGTCGCCCGTCCGCCGTTCGCCGACGGTATCGAGATTACCGCTGTTCGCCCCATCGTCAAGACCGAACTCGAGGACTACGAGTTCGCCGACGAACTCCGTGACCGCCTCGCCGAGCGCCAGCGCGGTGTCCTCATCGCCGGGTCGCCCGGTGCCGGGAAGTCCACGTTCGCGCAGGCCGTCGCCGAGTTCCTCAACGACAGCGACTACGCGGTCAAGACGATGGAGAAACCGCGTGACTTGCAGGTCGGCCCGCACATCACGCAGTACACCGCTCTCGGCGGCGACATGGCCAAGACGGCCGACTCACTCCTCCTCGTCCGTCCCGACTACACAATCTACGACGAAGTCAGAAAGACCGAGGACTTCTCCGTCTTCTCCGACATGCGCCTCGCCGGTGTCGGCATGGTCGGCGTCGTCCACGCGACGCGCGCCATCGACGCTCTCCAGCGTCTCGTCGGCCGGGTCGAACTCGGCATGATTCCGCAAGTGGTCGACACCGTCGTCTACATCGAAGACGGTGCGGTCCACACGGTCTACGACGTGAGTACCGAAGTGAAGGTGCCCGAGGGCCTCTTCGCCGAGGACCTCGCGCGCCCCGTCATCCAGATTCGCGACTTCGAGACGGGCACGCCGAAGTACGAGATTTACACGTTCAACCGGCAGGTCGTCACCGTTCCGCTCGGCGAGGAAGGCGACAAGAAAGAAAGCGGCGTCTCCCGACTCGCCAAGCAGGAAATCGAGCGCGAGATTCGGTCTATCGCCCGCGGCCACGTCGAAGTCGACTTGAAGGGACAGAACCGCGCCGTCGTCTACGTCGAAGACGACGACATCTCGTACGTCATCGGAAAGGGCGGCGGACGCATCTCCGACGTGGAAGACCGCCTCGGAATCGACATCGACGTGCGCACCCACGACGAGAAACCGTCGCAGGGCGCTCCTGCCGGCCAATCGACCGGCGGCCAGTCGTCTGGCGGCCAGTCGAACGACGGCGTCGTCGTCACGCCCGAAGTGACCTCTCGGCACGTCATCGTCCGGATGGACGGCCACGTCGGCGAGACGGTCGAAGTCCGCGCCAACGACC
This sequence comes from Haloferax profundi, assembly GCF_001469865.1. Classification (GTDB taxonomy): domain Archaea; phylum Halobacteriota; class Halobacteria; order Halobacteriales; family Haloferacaceae; genus Haloferax; species Haloferax profundi. The sequence goes on along the minus strand of NZ_LOPV01000091.1, from coordinate 49,850 downwards.
AGTACCTGTTCACTGCGACAGTCGGCCGCGGCGGCGACATTCAGGTCTCACGCGGCAGCGCTATCGCCGAGGAACTCGAAGACGCGATAGACAAAAAGCAGCAAATCACGGTCGTCCCGGCCTAACGTCGGCCCGCGGCCGAATCGTCGGCAGTTTCGACTGGTTTTCGACACGTCACAACACGTCGGTGAGGGAACCGACTGCGAAGCGGTGAGCGGTTCGCGCTTACTCGGCGCAGCAGGCCTTCTCTTTACCGCCGTCGGCTTTCGCCTGCGCTTGCTGGGGCGCGAGGTCGGTCAGTTGATAGAGATTCTGGCGAGCGTCAGCAAAGTAGACGTCCTCGTCGACGATTCCAATCCCTTCCAGTCGTTCGAGCGCGTATCGAACAGTTCGCGCAGAGAGCATAGACTCCTGTACGATGCCTTTCTGGGTGAGTGGGCCGTTGTATTCGAGTACTTTGAAAACGAGCTTCGCACTCGGTGGGAGGTCGTCTAGACTCTCCTCTTCTGTTCCAGCCATCGTTACGAATCCAGACGCGCGACCAGCATAAACCTTGTTGGCTTGCGATTGGCCGACAACGCTTTATCGACAGACGCTGCCGGAGGAACGAACGCCTTTTGATGCCGGCTATCGCAGGGGAACACATGGCCACGGAAACGCAGACCGAACTCTCCGGCCACCTACGCGGAGTGACGGTCACAACACTTGCCTGCCTCGCCGGCATCGCCGCCGCGGTGCTCTCCGGCGTGGTGGTAGGGACGACGGTCGAGGCCGCGACCAATCAGTTGGCGGTTGGTATCCTCGGCGCGTTCATCCTCGTCCAGCTCCCGGTGCTTCGAGCCGTCGGCATCGACATCTCCGGGGCGAAAGATTACCTCTACGTCGTGTTCATGACGTTCGCGCTCTGGTTCATCTCGTTCGCCATCCTGCTGACCTCGGGTGTTCAGCTCTAATCATGGCAGACGATAGTATCGCAGTCGTCGACTTAGACCGGTGTTCTCCGGACCGCTGTAGCTACGAGTGTTCGAACTTCTGTCCGCCGAACCGGACGGGAAAAGAGTGCATCACGCTCCGCGGCGAGGACGCCGAACAAGGAGGCCCGGACCAGGTCCGAATTTCCGAGGAGATATGTCTCGGAGAGACGTGTGGTATCTGCGTCGAGAAGTGCCCGTTCGACGCCATCGAGATCATCAACCTCCCGTCTGAACTCGACGAAGACCCGACCCACCGCTACGGCGAGAACGCCTTCTCGCTGTACGGCCTGCCGGTCCCCGAGGCGGGGTCCGTCACGGGTATCCTCGGGCCGAACGGTATCGGTAAGACCACCGCCGTCCGCGCACTCGCCGGCGAGATGGTGCCGAACCTCGGCAACTACGACGACGACCCGACGTGGGAGGCGGTCCTCGACCGCTTCCGCGGCACCGAACTCCAGAACTACATCGAGCGAGTTCGCGACGGTGACGTGACCATCGCACGGAAACCGCAGTACGTCGACCAGATTCCCAAGCAGTTCGACGGGAAGGCCCGGGAACTGCTCGAAGCGACCGACGAGCGTGGCGCACTCGACTCGTACATCGAGCGCCTCGACATCGGCCCCGTCGTCGACAACGACATCGACACGCTCTCTGGCGGTGAACTCCAGCGCGTCGCCCTCGCGGCGACGCTGGCCCGTGACCGCGACTTCTACTTCCTCGACGAGATCTCGCCGTACCTCGACATCGGCCAGCGTGTCACTGCGGCGCGTCTCATCCGCGAACTCGCCGAAGAAGAAGACAGAGCGGTCCTCGTGGTCGAACACGACCTGGCGATTCTCGACTTGCTCGCCGACACGCTCCACGTCGCGTACGGTGAACCCGGGGCGTACGGTGTCGTCACCGACCCCAAGTCTGTCAGAAACGGCATCAACGAGTACCTGAAGGGCTATCTCACGAACGAGAACATGCGTATTCGCCCGGGAGCGATTACCTTCGAGGAACACGCGCCTCGTGAGACGACGAAGGCCGAACCTCTCATCGAGTACCCGGAAATCCGGAAGTCCTACGGCGAGGGCGAGTTCTCCCTCGACGTGGACGCCGGGACCATCTACAACGGTGAAGTCCTCGGTATCGTCGGCCCCAACGGTATCGGGAAGTCGACGCTCGCACAGATGTTCACGGGCGACCTGACGCCCGACGTGGGCGAACTCGACTTCGCACTCGACATCTCGTACAAGCCGCAGTACATCGAAATCGACCAACCGATGCGCGTGGACGCGTTCCTCTCGTCTATCACCGACCAGTTCGGGTCGTCGTACTGGAACACCGAGATTGCGAACCCACTGCAACTCAACCGCATCATGGAACGCAACCTCACCGACCTCTCCGGCGGTGAGCGCCAGCGTGTCGCCATCGCGGCGTGCCTCTCGCAGAACGCCGACCTCTACCTGCTCGACGAACCGTCGGCCCACCTCGACGTCGAACAGCGTGTGCAGGCTACGTCGGCTATCCGCCGCTACGCCGAAAATCACGACGCGACGGTCATGGTCATCGACCACGACATCTACATGATGGACCTGCTCGCGGACCGCCTGATGGTCTTCGACGGCGAACCATCCATCGAAGGTCACGCCTCGAAACCGCAGGAGATGCGCGACGGCATGAACGACTTCCTGTCGGACCTCGACATCACGTTCCGCCGCGACGAGCGCACCCAGCGCCCGCGCATCAACAAGCCGAACTCGCAACTCGACCGCGAACAGAAGCGGTCTGGCGAGTACTACTACGCCGAGTAGTCGGGCTCGCGTTTCCGGCCGTTCTCAGTCAGTCGATTCTTCAGCGAACAGCGAGTGTCTCTCGTCGTCTGACGAACCCGGCCCAGTGACACTCGCCGTCGTTGGTTACACCCGTGATACTGCAGTATTTTTCTCGATTACTGGCGAACACCGAGTATGACGAACTCCACTTCTGAATCCGCTTCGTTGACGGATGCGACGCACCTCGGGAGAGTCACGCTTCGTGTCGGGTCGCTCGATACTCTCGTTCCGTTCTACCGTGATGTCGTCGGCCTCGACGTAGAACGCGAGGGGTCCCAGGCCGTCTGCACTGCCGGTGACGACCCACTCGTCGTCCTCGACGAAGACCCGGATGCACCCAGACGAAGACGCGAGCAGACCGGACTGTTCCACCTCGCGGTTCGCGTCCCCGACCGGGGCGCACTCGGTGACGCCCTCGCTCGAATCCGAGACAACACCTCGTTGTCTGGCGCATCCGACCACCTCGTGAGTGAGGCACTGTACCTCCGCGACCCGGAAGGAAACGGCGTGGAAATCTACCGTGACCGGCCGCGAGACGAGTGGCCACGGACAGACGATGGTCGCGTGAAGATGGACACGCTCCCGCTGGACCTCGAATCACTCCTCGCGGACGCCCATGGTGACGACTCTGCGCCGAGCGGGACCGACCTCGGACACGTCCACCTCGAAGTTTCGGACCTCGCGCAGTCGCTCGCCTTCTACACCGACGCCCTCGGGATGAACCTCCGCGACGATGGCTATCCAGACGCCGCGTTCGTCGCCGCAGGCGAGTACCACCACCACGTCGGACTCAACCGCTGGAACGGACGACGCGCGCCGGCGGGTGAGGGTCGTGGCATCTCGTGGTTCGAAGTCGTCGTCCCCGACGCCGACACGCTCCACGTCGTCCGCGAGTCGCTGACGCAAGCAGGTCACGCCGTCGAGGAGTCGAACGGCACACTCGTCGTCTCCGACCCAGACGGAATCGAGATACGTGTGACCGCCTCGCCGTAGTGCCCAGTAGAACGGCCCTCTCACCTGAGACCAGTCGTTTCGACCGAACCAACCGTTTTGTCACTGGTCGACCAAGGAGTTCCTATGGAACCAGCCGACCAGAGCGACGCGTCGGGGACACTCACGCTGCGGAGTCCCGCGTTCGACGACGGAACCGCGATTCCCCGAGAGTACGGCTACACGAAGCAAAACGTCAGTCCCCCACTCGAAATCGAGGGCGTCCCGGCGGAGGCGAAGTCGTTGGCGCTGGTGATGGACGACCCCGACGCGGTGAAACCAGCGGGACAGGTGTGGGACCACTGGGTCGTCTGGAACGTCGACCCCGCCACGTCGGAAATCGCCGAAGACGATTCACCGCCCGGTGCCGTCGAAGGGACGAACAGTTACGGCAGTCGCGGGTACGGCGGCCCCAACCCGCCGGACGGCGAACACACCTACCGATTCGTGCTGTACGCTCTCGACACGGAACTCTCACTCGAATCGGGTGCGACGAAGTCGCACCTCGAACGCGCCATCGACGGCCACGTATTGGGTGAGACACGACTGACCGGGACGTACGCGCCCTGAAAAGCGACTATTCGAGGTGTTCGACGAGCACCCCGTCGTCAGCCTCACGCACGTCGATATCGTAGCCAAAGGCCCGAATCACGTCGAGGTTGGTCTGGACGTGTTCGGTCACTGCCGGAATCCGGATGCGCCCTCCGGCGAGCGCGACCCAGACGAGCAGTTGGTCGGCCATGTGCCGGTCGAGTGGTGCGTCACCACGGTACCACTCGGTGAACACCTCGGCCGCCCGCGACCCAATCGTCTCTGCGGGGACGCCACGCTCGCCGTAGGCGTCGAATCCGGCGACGACGTCTCCGCACCGTGCGGCGAGAACCACAGCAGTCCCCGGTGAGGTACTCTCGGTGTAGGTGACAGACGGTCGAATCGGTACGTCGATTCCCGCATCGGCGAGGGCGTCGCGGACGCCTTCGACTTGCCTGTCGGCGACCGACGCCTCGGCGAGTGCGTCGCTGGCGACTGAGTACACGTCGAGGGCGTCGAGTGGCGGACGACTGCGGAAGTCGAGTGGGTCGGGGTCCGACGGGTCGATTCGAACCGTGAGTTGTCCGCCGCCTGCTGGGTAGAACCCACGTCGGTTCACGGCGACGTCGAAGGAGACACCGAACCGCGAACACAGCGGGCGCTTCACGTACCGGAGATAGTCTGCGGGCGGCGACCACCGAACGTCGGTTCCGCCCGAGACGGTGAGTGTCAGTGGGTCGTCGAGGGCGACGGCGACGGGAAGTAGTGTCTCACTGACCAGTGTCGTGCTTCCGGCCGTCCCCACCGACACGTCGACGGGCGAACTCGTCACCGTGCCGGGGTCGAACCGGAGGGTTTCGGACCCTTCGACGCCGCCGTCAACGTCGGCATCTGCGACCGATTCGGCGACCGAGACACACGCGACGTGTTGTGCTTTGAGCCCCGGCGGTGAACGGGTGCCGCGGATGTTCTCCATCTCGAACGCCTCGCCAGTCACGAGTGAGAGCGAGAGTGCTGTTCGAACGAGTTGTCCGCCGCCTGCGCCCCCGTCGAGGTGGAGCATTCAGCGGACGACGGTGACCGGGCACGACGCCCGTTCGACGATTTCCTTGGCGACGCTCCCCACGAGACCCTCGTACCGTTTCGAGATGCCGCGGTGGCCGACGAAGAGACCGTCGGCACCGACGTCGTCTGCGTACGCCGGAAGCGCCTCGACGGGGTCGCCGTAGAGGAGTTCGGTCGTCGCTTCGACGCCTGCCTCGGTGACGTGTTCGAGTGCCTCTTCGAGGACACGCTCTCCGCGCGCTTCGGCGTCTTCGAGACTCTCGGCGGCGAGTCGGTCACCCGCGTCACCGATTCCGGTCACGGGTTCGGTTCCTCCTTCGACCACGACGTGCGGTTCGACCGAGTGGACGATGGTAATCGTCGCACCCAGCGGTTCGACCATCGTGAGGGCGTAGTCGAGTGCACGGTCGGCGGCCTCAGACCCATCTACTGCAACGACGAAGTTCATGGATGAATACACGTGCCGTGACGAGAAAAAAGGAGGAGACTGCTATCGCGTCCGGAGAATTAGTGGATGAGACGACTACAGGTGCCGCAGAGGTTCTCTTCTTTGACGTCGACTTCGCGGACCGTCGGCGAGAAGGACATCACGCACTTGTTGTTGTCGCAGTGTTCGAGGCCGAGTGTGTGGCCGATTTCGTGGACGACTTCCTTTCGAACGCGGTCCGAGAGGACTTCGTCGGCGGGTTTGTTCGTGATGCCGCCGTCTGAGGAGGTCTGGAGGCGGTACGTCGAGATGACAGAGCCGTTGCCGTTGAGGTACGCCAGCCCGAAGACGTAGTTTCGGCGACGGTAGTAGAGGTCCTGTGCCGTGATTCCGATGTTCTTTTCGCCGCGCCCCACCCGACTCGTCAGTTCGATAAATTGTTCTGCCCGGTACTGATTTCGGCTTCTATCGAACGCGCCTTCGGGGATGGCTTGATTCGACTGGACGGTCACGTCACAATCGTAGACGGACCGAAGCCCCGCGGATGCCTCTCGCTTGACTGCGGCAGAGATATCCCCGATAGGCACGATATCGACAAGCATGCGAGGGATTAAGCGGTGGCGCTTCATAAATATCCCGACGTGAGAGATTCGTTGCGCGACGCTCTCGTAACTCGGTTGGATGGGTACGAGCGAGTGGTCGAAGTTGGTATCGGACGGGCGTCTGCCGTCGCCGCCGAACTCGCCGAACGCGGCGTCTCCGTCGTCGCCGTCGACGTGTACGACGTTCCCGTCCCCGAGGGTGTTCGATTCGTCCGCGACGACGTGGTCGCCCGCGCAGACGCCCCCGAACTCGGCCCCTACGAGGGCGCCGATGCAATCTACGCGCTGAACGTCCCCGTCGAACTCCACGCACCCACTGCCCGCGTCGCCCGTCGCGCAGACGCTGATTTTCTTTTCACGACGCTCGGCTACGACGAACCGTCGATTCCGGTCCGCAGAGTGTCGCTTCCCGGCGATACGCTCTACGTCGCCGACGATGGACCCGGCGCTCGGCGGTAGTTTGGCAGGCCACACGTCTCTTGCAAGCACCTCGGGGCCTACGAGCACCCAACGGCCCGCACCCACCTCGCCGACAAGAGTAAGGCACTTGCCTCCCCGTTACACCGTTCAGGTATGCACGCGGACGCTGTCGTCTTCGACATCGACGGGGTACTCGTCGACGTCGCCGACTCCTACCGGCGCGCCATCGTCGAGTCTGTCGACCGAACCTACGGCACGACCATCTCCCGTGACGACGTCCAGCAGTTCAAGGACGCCGGCGGGTTCAACAACGACTGGGAACTGACCTACGCGGCAGCACTCTACGTTCTCGCCGCCCGTGAAGTCGATGTCTCACTCGCCGAGTTCACCGACGAGATTGCCGAACGCGGCGGTGGTCTCGACGCCGCCGAGGCCGTGGTCGAAGCGACGCTCGACGACCCGGCTATCGTCTTCGAGCAGTGGGATACGGATGGCCTCCGTGAGACGTTTCAGGCGCTCTACCTCGGCGCTGACCTCTATCGTGACCTCGAAGGTGGCGACCCGCCGTTCGAAGCAGCTGGCTACATCCACGACGAACCAGTCTTGCTCCGCCCCGAGACGCTCGACGCCCTCGGTGACCGTGAAGTCGGCGTCGTCACTGGTCGACCATCCGCGGAGGCCGACATCGCCCTCGACCGGGTCGCACTCGACGTAGACGACGACCACCGATTCACGATGGACGACTGGGACAACGGCAAACCACACCCTGCAGCACTCGTGACTGTCGCCGAACGACTCGACGCTCGGTCTGTCGTCTTCGTCGGCGACACCCTCGACGACGTGAAGACGGCGCTGAACGCAGATGCCGCCGACCCAGAACGCGTCTACTACGGCGTCGGCGTCCTCTCAGGTGGCCTCACCGGCGACGAGGGCCGACAGAAGTTCGCCGAAATCGGCGCATCGGCGGTCGTAGAGGACGTGAACGACGTTCCGGGCCTCCTCGACTGATGATGGGTTCGTCGACGAGACAGCCGGTGGGTGGTCGCTGATGGGGCACTTCCGCGCGTTCATCGTCACGCTCCTCGCACTCGACGCAGTCGTCTTCGTCGTCGGAGCGTACCTCACCCCACCAGACCCGTTCGTGCAACTCCTGCTCGTCGGCCCTGCGCTGTTGTTGGCACCGGCGGTGGCGTGGTGGTTGGTCTACCGCGACGGATTCGAACGGGTACAAGCGCTCTTCGAACCCGACGACGAGTGACGGACGTCGTGTCGAATCCAGCGACGAGCGGCGGACGGCACCGAAGTTGTCGCCCGAAAAACACGAGGCAGAACCCACCGGACGCGTAACCCTTTACGTCACCCCAGTCCGCACATGTGGGTATGCGAATCGCACTCCTCGGTGGGACCGGCGACATCGGCGAAGGACTCGCTCTCCGCTGGGCCTACCACACCGACCACGAGGTCATCATCGGGTCGCGCGACCCGGACAAAGCCCGCGCGAAGGCAGACGAGTACGAGACGGAACTCTCCAGTCGCGGACTCGACGTGAAGGTCAACGGCTTCACGAACGAGATGGCCGCCGACCGCGCGACGGTCGTCGTCCTCGCCGTGCCGCCGTACCACGTCGCCGACACCATCGAGACTGTCTCTGACTCACTCGCCGATGGAGACATCCTCGTCACTCCCGCGACCGGAATCAAACGCGACGACGACGGGTTCCACTACCACCCACCGAAAGCAGGGAGTGTGACGGCACTCGTCGCCGACGCGGCACCCGATGGAATCCCGGTCGTCGGTGCGTTCCACAACCTCGCGGCCGGTCGTCTCGCCGACCTCGACGCCGACCTCGGCATCGACACACTCCTCGTCGCCGACGACCCCGACGCGAAAGAGACGGTTCGACTCCTCGCCGAAGGCATCGACGGACTCCGTGCTCTCGACGGCGGTGCCCTCGCCAACGCGGCGGAAATCGAGGCGGTTACCCCGCTTCTCATCAACGTCGCCCAGCACAACGAGGGACTCCACGACCTCGGCGTTCGATTCCAGTAACCGGGCGACAGAACCAGTCGAGGCTACTGTCCCTCCGACAGAATCGGCTCGTCGACCTCAGAATCGACTCTTCAGTTCTTCGCGCAGGTCGTCGAGCGACGCGTCGTTCATCGCCAGTACGACGAGCAGGTGGTAGACGAGGTCTGCACTCTCGTAGAGCAGTTCCTCTCGGTCGTCGTCTTTCGCCGCGAGGATGGTCTCTGTCATCTCTTCGCCGAGTTTTTCGAGGGCGTAGTTCTCGCCTTTCTCGTGCGTGAACAGGGTCGTCGTGTACGACCCCTCGGGTAACTCGGCTTTCCGCGACTCGATAGTAGAGAAGAGTTCGTCGAGAACCTCGTCGGTCGGCGTGTCCGCGTCCATGGTCGCACGACGGGCGGGGGCGGAAAAAGACCCTCTGATTCCGGCGGCAGTCGCCGTGTCGGCGTTGGCTCGAATCCCGTATTCCCTACGCTTGCGCTTCGACTTCCAGTTCGTCGAAGAACGCCAGGTCGTGAATTCGGCTGTCAGGGGTCAGTTCGGGGTGGAACGAAGTGCCGACGACGGGGCCGGCGCGGACGGCGACGGGATTACCGTCCCACTCGGCGAGGACTTCGACGTCGTCTCCAACGTCGTCGATGAGTGGTGCGCGGATGAACACCGCCGGGAACGGCGAGTCGAGGCCCTCCACGTCGAGAGGCGCTTCGAAACTGTCGACTTGACGACCGAAGGCGTTGCGGTCGACGGTCACGTCGACGAGGTCCAGCGTCTCGACGCGGTCGTCTTTCGCGTCGCTGGATGCGACGATGAGACCCGCGCAGGTAGCGAGAACAGGCTTTCCGGCGTCGACGTGTGCCTCGATTTCGTCGTCGATTCCCTCGCGTTCGAGGAGGCGCGAGATGGTCGTCGACTCGCCACCCGGCATGAGAAGCACGTCACAATCGGGGACGAGTCCAGCACGTCGAATCTCGACGATTTCCGCGGTGACGCCGTGGGCCTCGGCGGCGCGTTCGATGGCGTCGGCGTGCTCGGAGACGTCGCCCTGAACGGCGACGACACCGGCGCGTAGCGTATCCATAGACGAATCTCGGGAATGCGAGGACAAAAATCGACCGTTCGTTCGGTGCGCCGTCGTCAGAACGCGAAGGCGTTCAGCACCAAGATGCCGATGCCGAACAGGGTTCCTAACGCCACGACGGTCTTCGGGTCGACTCGAATTGCGTTGCGGTCCTCCGCGTCGAAGTAGCGGACGAGACCTGCGCTCGACATCAGACCGCCACTGTTCTGGCCCTTGCTCATGCCCCATGGTCTGTGCGTCCGCCGCCTAAACGTTTCGGCTCGAGGCCGCCGACGGGAAGGAATCGATGCCGCGAGTCACGTAGATGGCGGGTCAGGACGCCGCATGAGTAATCCTTATGCGCGGGGGCAAGCAAGGTGCGTCGGGATACGATGACTGTTCGACTCTTGGACTTTTACGCGGACTGGTGCGGCCCTTGTAAGACGCAGGACCCGATTCTCGACGACCTCGAAGACGACTACGAGAGCGTCGCGTTCGAGAAGGTCGACGTCGACGAAGAACAAGACGTGGCCAACCAGTACCAGGTGCGCTCGCTCCCCACGCTCATCGTCGAGAACGACGATGGCATCGTCGACCGATTCGTCGGTGTGACCCAGCGTGAGGACATCGAGGCAGCGCTGAAGCAGGCCGGCGCGTAAGCGCTCACACGCATTTCTTCGACCATCCGTATCGACCGCGAGCGGCGGCGATGTGTCTCGCAAGCGTTATACAGACGGGGACGGGAGTCGTATGCATGGCTAGTGACGCTGCGACGAAGCGGACGCTCGAAAAGCAGATTTGCATGCGCTGCAACGCGCGAAACCCGAAGAAAGCGAAGCGGTGCCGCAAGTGCGGTTACAAACACCTCCGTCCGAAGTCCAAAGAGCGCCGCGCTGCGTAAGACCGCTCGTCTTTCTTCTACGATTCTCGACGGTACAGCACGACGAGCACCGCGACCAGTGCTATCTGGACGATTTTGTCGACGACACCACCGACGCCGAAGACGTCCGGCCAGTTGAACGCGACGTAGAGGACGATTTGCCCGACGGTGAACGGAATTCCGAGGAGAACCGCCCGCGAGCGTGTCTGTTTGTCTCCTCGGAGGACTGCGACGATACCACCCGCGAACCCTGCTGCCGCCCCGATGAAGGCGAGTCCGAGTGGGTCGGCGAGGTTCGACGCGAGTGCGCCCGCACCGAGGACGAGGTGGATGACGCCGGTGATTGCCGCGAGGACGATTCCCAGATAGTGGAGGCGCGTCAGTTCGGGAGGGCCGGTCGGTGCGGCCATCTCACTCCTCCGGGTACTTCGGTTCCCGGCGCTCGGCGCGTTCGAGGGCGCGGGCGACCACGTCGCGGACGGTGTCGCCGCCAGTCTCGTTCTCGAATACGTCGCCGTGGCCGGCGTACATCGCTTCGACCGTCTCCGGGAGTCTGTCGAAGAGCGTCTGTAAACTGGAGATGAGGCGCTCGCGAGATTGCCCCGGCAGGTCGGTGCGGCCGAAACTCCCGTCGTCGAACGCGCCGTCGTTGTACACGACCACGTCTCCGGAGAACAGTGACCGACCGCTCACGAGCGAGACGTGGTCGTCGGCGTGGCCCGGTGTGTAGACGACTTCGAACGACTCGTCGCCCATCACGACTTCGTCGCCGTCTTCGAGTTCGTGGGTACGCAGTGGGTGGTCTGCGTAGGCGTATACGTCCGGGTCGAACCGGTCCACGACGGCGTCCAACTCACCGACGTGGTCTGAGTGTTGGTGGGTGACCACGACGGCGTCGAGGTGGTCTGTGTGTTCTGCGACCACGTCTTCGACGCCAGTCATCGTCCCGGCGTCGACGAGAACCGTCCGGTCGCCGAGGACGAGATAGGCGTTACAGGTAAAGACGTCGGCGTCGGCGGTGACTGGGATGACTTCCATACGACCGTGTACGTGTCCGAACGAAAAAAGCCGGTGGGCGCAGGCCAGTGCTCCGGCGTGAACCGGTGTGGTCTGATTCGAGAACGACAGTGCCGCCGAAAAAGCGGCCCCAGAACACCGGGATTCGTGCGGCAAACCATTTTTCAGTGTCGGTCGTCTATATGAGACTGTATGGGATTCGGGAGCTACGACGAGTCTGAGCAGGGCGACCAGAACGTCGATTTCGACGAAGAAGACGGCGTAGAGACGAGCAAAGAGAACCACGAAGGCAAAGTCGACTTCGAGATTGGCGCGTCGAACGACGAGTTACTCGACCGCCTGCAGGAAATCAAAGAAGAGTGAAGACAGGGACCCGCGCGCTCGGGATTGCGGAGTCGTACTCCGGGACAGCGCGCGTGCCCACAGCGGACCACACTGACTCAGGACATTCTTCGGCAGTCTCGTCTCCGGACAGCGACGCCGATACCGACGCGACGGCCACACCCGACGGTCACACGAAGAGCGTCCTCTGCGGCGCTGTCGTCCGTGCCGACCGTGTGGTCGACGGACTCGCGTTCGAGACGTGTACTGTCGGCGGTGACGACGCCACCGACGCCATCGCCTCGCTGTACCGGTCGCTCGGCCGTGAAGACGTTCGCTACGTTCTCGTCTCGGGTATCGCTCCAGCGTGGTTCAACCTCGTCGACATCGGTCGTCTCGCGTCTACCCTCGACCGACCGGTCCTCTCCGTCTCGTTCGAGGAGAGCGAGGGCCTCGAACCTGCACTCTCCGAACACTTCGCTGGCGACGCACTCGACCACCGTCTCGAAATCTATCGCAACGCCCCACCCCGTCGTGCTGTCGAGGTGAACGCTGAACGAGTCTTCGTCCGTGCCGCCGGGTGCGACGACGACGAAGCAGCGCGGGTCGTCCGCGCGTTCACGCCGACCGGTGGCCGACCAGAACCACTCCGTGTGGCGCGGATGGCCGCCCGTGCGGCGCGGCAGTTCGTTGGGAATTAAGCCGGTCCCCTCCTCGAAGCGAGTATGGAACACATGGAGGGCCTCTGCGTGACCGACTGCGAGCAGTGTCCCGAACTCGTCGAGTCACGGAGTCGCATCGTCAACGGGGTCGGCCCCGACGACGCCGACCTGCTCTTCCTCGGCGAGGCTCCCGGCGCGAAAGAAGACGAAGGCGGTGAACCGTTCGTGGGACGCTCCGGGTCCGTCCTCGACGACGCACTCCGCGAAGCAGGACTCGCCCGCGCCGACGTCCGCATCACCAACTGCGTCCGCTGTCGGCCGCCGGACAACCGCGACCCGAGGGCCGAGGAACTGGCCAACTGCAAGGGCTACCTCGCCCGCGAGTTCGAACTCGTCGACCCCGAACTCGTCGTCACGCTCGGGAAGGTTCCTTCACAGCACCTCCTCGACCGGAGCGTCGCCATTACGAACGAGTCGGGGTCCGTCGTCGACGCCCGCCTCGGCGACGAGTCGTACCGCGTGCTCCTCTCTGTCCACCCCGCGGCGACGCTCTACGACCGGAGTCAGCGCGAGGGGTTCTTCGAGACTATCGCGCGGGCCGCCGACCTCTCCGGCCTCGCGGATTCGTCCGACGGGCAAGCGAGTCTCGGCGACTTCTGACAGTCACTTCGACGACGTCCCGAACCACTTGCTGGTGTCGGCGAGGTCGACGAGGACGTCGGTGATGCTCTTCGCTTCGGACTCACCGGGACGGAGTCGCGCGCGGAGCCGTGACGACGTGAGTTCGACCGACAGCACGATGACGATAATCATCGCGATGCCGGCGGCGGCCTGGTCGTACGCGAGGAGACTGAGTCGACCTTTCACGTACTGACCGATACCGCCAGCACCGACGACACCGAGGGAGACGGCGATTCGGACGTTGATCTCCAGGATGTAGAGCGTCCACGCGACGAACGACGACGATACCTGGCTCAGCATCCCGAAGACGACCGTCTGTGACGACGCTGCCCCAGTCGACGAGATGGCTTCGATGGGTCCGTCGGAGACCTCTTCGAGTTCGTCCGTAAATAGCCGCCCGAGGTTCCCGATGGTGTCGGTCCCGATAGCCAGCATCGCACCCACGGGGGTGATGCCGACCAGCGGAATGTAGATGAGCACCCAGACGAGCGCCGGCACTGCCCGGATGACCGACATCGTGCCACGGAAGATGAAGTTGAACGGGAACGGCGTCACGCGCTCGGAACCGAGAACACCGAAGACGAGCGCGAGCGGAAAGCCGATGACCGTGCCGGTGAACCCGATGACGATAGTCGCGACTGCCCCGCCCACGATGCTCAGCCCATCGTCTCTGTTGAGGACCGCGTCGAGGAGCGAGGCAGGATTCAGCAGGCTCTCGACGAGTGCCGTGAAGCCGTGGAGCTCGTTCTGAATTGCGAAGAGCGTGAAGTAGTGGAAGTCAGGAGAGACGAACTCGGCGACGTTGTTCAGGAACTGCGGAAGTTGCCGATAAATCTGGGCGACGGTGAAGCCGAGGTACGTCATCCCGATACCAGTCAGCGACAGCAACGCGACGAGGCCGACGAAGGTGAGTACTCGACGAATTAGCTGTGCCCGCTCGATACTCACGAGCGCATCTTCGATGTACCGCGGCGTCGAACTGTGTTCGCCGCCGTCGGTGCGGACGTCGTCCTCGCTCATCCCATCGCCTCCACCATTCCGGCTTCCTCGTCGTCGTAATAGATGTGGTCGACGACGTCCATCGTCAGGTCGTCGCGTCCTCCATCGAACACGACCTGTCCGTCTCGCAGACCGATGTATCGTTCGCCGAACTCACGTGCGAGGTTGACCTGGTGGAGACTCGCAACGGTCGTCAGGTCTCGCTCGTGGGCGGCTGTCTTCATGTAGCCCATGACCTCCTCCGCGGCTTTCGGGTCGAGACTCGCGACGGGTTCGTCGGCTAACAGGAGATTCGGTCGTTGGACGAGGGCTCGTGCGATGCCGACGCGCTGTTTCTGTCCACCCGACATCGAGCCCGCGCGCTGTCGCGCTTCGTCGAGGAGTCCGACCGTGTCGAGGGCTTCGAGAGCAGCAAGTTTGTCCGACCGTTCGTACTGCGTCGTGAGACTCTCGACGAGCGAGACACGCGAGAGGGCACCGGTCAACGCGTTGCGGTAGGCGCTCATGGTCTCGACGAGATAGTGCATCTGAAAGACCATCCCGACGTCCGACCGACGACCGGTAACCGGGTTGTCGTTGATGTGGACGGTCCCCTCTGTTGGCTGGGTAAGTCCGTTGAGGATGCGGAGGAGCGTCGACTTCCCTGCCCCCGATGGTCCGAGAAGGACGACGAACTCACCTTCGGGTATCTCGAAGGAGATGTTCTCTACGGCGACGGTGTCGCCGAACCGTTTCGTGACGTTCTGTACGGAAACTGCAGGCATTGGTTTGTTTTCTGGAAGAAAGTAGTTCGTTGTGTCCACCGATACGTCCACTGAGGCGACCGATTAGCCCTGATTCAGGAGGTCGGTCGAGAGGTCGAGTTCGTTGGCGACTTCGATGACCGGCTGGTACGTCTCGAGGTTGGCCTCGCGGACACTGTCGAACCAGAGGTCGTCGTCGGTGCCTCCCTCACCGTCGGCTCCGTTGTAGACGCTCTCAGGAGCGTTCTGAAGTGCATCGACGAGGTCCGTCTGCTCCTGTTCGGAGAGGTTCGGGCTGACGACCATCGGAGCGCGAGGAATCCCGTCGTACGTCTTCACGTACTCGTAGCCGTCTGCGACTTCGCCGTCGTCGCCGAGTGTGATGAACTGCCCAACGCCGGCGGCGGCGACCTGGTCGTTTTCGAGCGCGGCGAACGCTTCTGCGTGTCCCGACCAGACACCCGTGAAGTCCGCGCCGGAGTCACTGACCGGTGCCTCACCGATAGTGAGGCCCGCTTTCTTCAGCATGTAGAGTGGATACAGAGAGCCAGACGCGGAAGTCATGTCCGCGAAGCCAACTTTCTCACCCTCGAGGTCGGTCAGCGAGTTGATCTCCGAGTCCTTCTTCGTCACGATGACACTCGTGTAGTCCCACGACCCGTAGGCGTGCCGCTGGAGTGCGATGTTCGCTTTGTCAGCCTTCACACCGAGGGCTGCCGCGAAGGGTCCAGTTTCTGCGATGTCCGCTGTTCCGGAACCGAGGCCCTGTAGCACTGCGGAGTAGTCGGCGGCGTACTTCAGCTTGACCGTCGTTCCAACCTGCTCTTCGAGATACTCAGCGTACGGCTTGTACTGCGACCGCATGTAGTCTTGCGGCTCAGTTGGCGACATCATGAAGTTGATCTCGCCGTTTCCGTACGCTTGTTCACCGAAATCACCGATACACCCGCTGAGTCCTGCCATACCGAGTGCCCCTGCAGCACCGGCCTTTTTGAGGAAATTCCGTCGAGAGGACATGTATTCCAGTCTGAAAGTCATAGAGTTTGAGGTTAAGTCTTCCTATTTTTTCTACGTATCAATCCCTAAAACCAAGATTCTATTGCGGTCTCCCGAAGAAAACATAGAACGGTCGGTCGATTTCTAAATTCGCGACGGTCGCCGAGACGGAAACTCACTTGCCCACCCTCTTCGAAGAGAGAGTATGAGCACGACACAGGCGTCTGAGGAGACGCTCGCCGACGTGGTGATGGTCGACTACGGTCTCGGCAACCTCCGGAGCGCCATGCGCGGCCTCGAACGTGCGGGTGCGAACGTCGTCATCTCTGACGACCCGGCCGACTTCGAAGACGCAGACGGCATCGTCCTCCCCGGTGTCGGTGCCTTCTCCGAGGGGATGGAGAACGCGGGCCCGTTCCGCGAACCGCTCGCAGAGGCCGCCGACGCAGGGACGCCGATATTCGGTATCTGTCTCGGCATGCAGATGTTACTCACCTCGTCCGAAGAAGCAGACCACGCAGGTGAGGGCGAAGTCGAGGGCCTCGACTTCATCCCAGGACGAAACGTCCGCTTCGACGAGGGCCAGAAGGTTCCGCACATGGGGTGGAACGAACTCAATGTCCAGCGCGACCACCCACTCGTCGAGGGCGTCGACGGCGAGTACGCCTACTTCGTCCACTCCTACTACGCCGACCCGGACGACGAGGATGCTATCGTCGCAACCACCGACTACGGTGTGGAGTTTCCGGCCGTCGTCGCTAACGAGGAAGGAACGGTCTTCGGCACGCAGTTCCACCCCGAGAAGTCCGGTGAGACCGGACTGACTATCCTCCGCAACTTCGTCCAGTTCTGCGCCGACCGATAGGTCGCGTCTGGCTTTTCTGACGGCCATCGGTCGAATCTGCCACCCCCGACGGTCTTTTGTCGTCCCTGCGTGAAGGGAGCGTCATGCAGGCAGTCACCCTCGGCCCGGCGGGCACCTACTCTCATCGCGCCGCCCGCGCCGTCGCGGACGACGTCGCCTTCCGAGAATCGGTCACGTCCATCGTCGATGCCGTCGCCGACGGGTCGTTCGAGCGAGGCGTCGTCCCCATCGAGAACAGTATCGAAGGGAGCGTCACGGAGAGTCTCGACGCCGTGGCGAACTCGAACGTCAGCGTCGTCCAAGAGATTGTCACGCCGATTCGACACGCGCTCTTGGCCCAAGGCGACGACTTCGATATCGTGGCGAGTCACTCGCAGGCCCTCGCACAGTGTCGAACCTACCTCGACGAGAACTACCCAGACGTGACCCTCGAAGCAGTCGCGAGCACTGCTCGCGGTGTCGAACGTGCCCGCGCCGACCCGTCTGTGGCGGGTATCGGGCACCCCGACAACGCAGGGGACGATTTAGAGATAATCGCCGAAGACATCCAAGACCGCTCGTCGAACGCGACGCGCTTCCTCGTCGTCGCTCCCGAGTCCGCGCGCTCCGACGCCGGCGGGAAGACGTCGCTCGTCGTCTACCCGAACGCGAACTACCCCGGCCTGCTCCTCGAACTCCTCGAAGCGTTCGCCGAACGCGACATCAACCTCTCGCGTATCGAGTCGCGTCCGAGTGGGAACCGTCTCGGCGACTATCTCTTCCACATCGACGCCGACGCGGGACTCTACGAAGAACGGATGCAAGGAGCACTCGACGACGTGGAAGGCATCGCCCGAAACGGGTGGGTCCGCGTCCTCGGGTCGTACGACACGCGGCACGTCCTGTACTGACGTTCGGTCGATATCGACCGCGTCCCCGCTCCCAACATGTGAGGACGGGCACATCTTTCATTGCCGTCGCTGACGAAGTATGAGACGTATGCAACGAAATCCATTCGACGAGATAGAAGACCTGTTCGACCGGATGGGCCGGTCCTTCGAGGACTCTGGCCTCGCGCGATTCCAAGACATCTCACTCGACGTCGTCGAGTCCGACGACACCATCGAAGTCGTCGCCGACCTGCCCGGATTCGAGAAAGACGACCTCGACGTGAGCGTCCGCGGGCGACAACTCTCTATCGCCGCCGAGCGCGAGGCGTCGACCGAAGCAGAAGAGGAAACCTACGTCCGACGAGAGCGCAGTCACCGCTCAGTCTCGCGGTCGGTCACGCTCCCGGCCGAAATCGAGCGCGAGAACGTGTCTGCCACGTACCGCAACGGCGTCCTCACTATCACGCTCCCGAAGGCAGAACCGGACGCCGACGATTCGCAGAGCATCGACATCGAATAACGGAATCAAATTTTTAGGATACTGGCGCGAGGCGTCCTGTGCGTGCTATTTGCTACACTAGTTCCGGAAATGGTTATCTCCTCAGATGGCGTCACTATCCCTCGGTGAAGTACCGATGATGCGCCGAAACAACCCATTCGAAGACGTCGAAGAACTGTTCGAACGACTCTCTCGCCAATTCGACGAGATGGGCCACCAGTTCGACCGATCGGGCATGATGCCCTCGCCCCGCATGTACGACATGGCCGTCGACGTCTCCGAGTACGACGACAGACTCGTCCTCTCTGCCGACCTCCCGGGCTACGAGAAAGACGACATCTCCCTCTCTATCGCCAACCAGACGCTGACCATCGAGGCCAAGCGCGACGTGACAGAAGAGCATGGCGAAGGCGAGTACCTCCGCCGTGAACGCCGCCAGCAGTCCGCCCGCCGGACGATTCGTCTCCCCGAGATGGTCGACGAAGAGAACGCCTCTGCCTCCTACCGCAACGGCGTCCTCACTGTCACGCTCCCCAAGATGGACGTGACGCCCGACGACTCACACCGCATCGATATCGACTGAGTCCTCGGTGTCTCTCCCGCTGCCTGCTCAACTGGGCCACTTACACGTTGTTTGTTTTATCTCGCTGTTACCACTGACTCTGCTGCCCCGCTGACCTTCGTCCGATTTCCCCCGCCACTCACGTTCGACTCGGTGGTGTGTCTGTGACAACATCTGCCGCAATCAGACAGCGCCGGAAGTCGAGTATAGGAGTTATTTTAGGTCGGCGTGCCACTACCACGGATATGGACTACGACCCGCAGGAACTCGAAGCGCGTTGGCGAGAGCGCTGGTCCGAGTCCGGCCGATACGAGGCCGACCCGGACGCAGACGCCGACGACGCGACGTTCGTCACGGTTCCGTATCCGTACCCGAGTGGTGGGATGCACATCGGGCACGCACGAACCTACACCGTCCCGGACGTGTACGCTCGCTATCGACGTCAGCAAGGCGACAACGTTCTGTTCCCCATCGCCTGGCACGTCACCGGCACGCCGATTATCGGTGCCGTCGAGCGACTGAAGAAAGGCGAAGAGAAGCAACTGTCCGTCCTGAAGGACACCTACAACGTCTCCGAAGACACGCTCTCTGACCTGGAGACGCCGATGGGGTGGGCACGCTACTTCATCGAGGAACACTACAAGAAGGGGATGCAGTCGCTCGGCCTCTCCGTCGACTGGCGTCGTGAGTTCACGACGAACGACGAGCGCTACTCGAAGTTCATCGAGTGGCAGTACCGGACGCTCCGCGAGCGCGGACGACTGGAGAAGGGCCTCCACCCCGTCAAGTTCTGTACGAACGAAGAACAGCCAGTTACGACGCACGACCTGCTCGAAGGCGAAGAAGCGGAGTTCCAAGAGTACACGCTCGTCCGCTTCGGATGGGAACGCGACGGCGAGTCCGTCGTCGTCCCGATGGCGACGCTGCGCCCCGAGACGGTCCACGGCGTGACGAACGCCTACATCGACCCCGAAGCGACCTACGTCGTCGCCGACGTGGAAGGCGAGACGTGGTTCGTCTCCGAGTACGCGGCCGCGAAACTGGAGTACCAGGCCCACGACGTAGAGATTCTGGAGACGGTCGAAGGTTCTGAACTGGTCGGCCAGTTCGTCGAGAACCCCGTCACCGGCGACGAAGTCCCCGTCTTACCGGCCGGATTCGTCGACGCCGACAACGCGACGGGTGTCGTCATGTCCGTTCCGGCACACAGCCCCGACGACTACGTCGCACTGCAAGAGGCGAAAGCCGACACCGACTACCTCGAATCGTTCGGCATCGACCCCGCCGACGTGGAAGCCATCGAGCCGATTCCAATCCTCGACATCGACTCCGAGGACGACGAGTACGGTGAGATTCCCGCGAAGTCGGCAGTCGAGAACGCTGGCATCGAGTCGTCCGACGACCCCGCACTGGAGAAGGCGACGAAGGACCTCTACAACAAGGAGTTCCACGCCGGCCGCCTGAAGGAGTTCTACGGCGACTACGCTGGTGCCATCGTCGAGGAGGTCCGCGACGACTACAAGGCCGACGGCATCGACGCCGGCCAGTTCGACGTGATGCAGGAGTTCTCTGAGGAAGTCGTCTGTCGCTGTGGCGGCGACGTCGTCGTCGCCGAACAGGACACGTGGTTCCTGTCGTACGACGACGAAGACTGGAAGCAACTCGCCCACGACGTGGCCGACGGCCTCGACGCCATCCCGGAGAACACGCGCGACGAGTACCACCACACCATCGACTGGCTGAACGGGTGGCCCTGTATCCGCAACTACGGTCTCGGGACGCGCCTGCCGTGGGACGACCAGTTCGTCATCGAACCGCTGTCGGACTCGACCATCTACATGGCGTACTACACCATCGCCCACCGCCTGCAAGATATCCCGACGGAGGAACTCACGCAGGACTTCTTCGACACGCTGTTCTACGGTCCCGAGGCGGCCGACGAGGCCGACGAACGCGCCCTCGAACTGCGCGACGAGTGGGACTACTGGTACCCCGTGGACTACCGGTTCTCTGCGAACGACCTCATCACGAACCACCTGACGTTCTACCAGTTCCACCACGGCGAACTGTTCGACCAGGCTCAGTGGCCACAAGGCATCGTCATCATGGGCATGGGCCTGCTCGAAGGCGAGAAGATGTCGTCCTCGAAGGGTCACGTCGTCCTCCCCGGCGAGGCCATCAGTGAGTACGGCGCGGACACCGTCCGCTTCTTCCTGCTCAACTCCGCCGAACCGTGGCAAGACTACGACTGGCGCGACGACCTGGTCGGGTCGGTCCACAACCAACTCGAACGGTTCTGGAACCGCGCACAGGAGATTATCGCCGACCCCGGTCCAGAAGACCGCCCCGACCTGGAGACCATCGACCGATGGCTCCTGTCGAAGCTTCAGGACACGGTTCGCGACGTGACCGATGCGATGGACGAGTCCGAGACGCGCTCTGCTAGTCAGGCCGCCTTCTACAACTTCGAAGAGGACCTGCGCTGGTACCGCCGCCGGACGGACCTCGACCGCCCGGCCGCCAAGTGGACGCTCCGAACCGTCCTCGAGACGCGCCTGCGCCTGCTCGCGCCGTTCGTCCCGTTCATGACGAACGAACTCCACGAGCAGTTGACCGGCACGCCGGCCGAAGACGCACCGTGGCCCGAACCGGACACCGAGTTCGACGACGAGACGGTCGAACTCGAAGAACAGCAGGTCGAACGCCTGACCGAAGACATCCGCGACATCATCGACGTGACCGACTCGGACCCCGAGACGCTCCGTGTCTACGTCGCGGCGGACTGGAAGCGCGACGTGTTCGAGACGGTCGTCGACCAGGGTGACAACGTCGGTGCCATCATGGGTCAGGTCATGCAGGACCCCGACCTGCGAGAGAAAGGCAACGCCGTCAACGACCTCGTCCAGGACCTCGTGAGCCAGACACGTGGACAGGACGAGACGACGCTCCACGCCCAACTCGAACTCGACGAGGCGGGGACGTACGAGCGTGCTGCCGGCTTCCTCGCCCGCGAGTTCGACGCCGACGTCGAGGTGTACGTCGAAGACGACGAGGACATCGTCGACCCGGCCGACCGCGCGTCGAAGGCGATTCCGTTCCGCCCCGCGGTCCACCTCGAATAACCGCGAGCACCTGCTCGCCGGTCATCTTATCCTCTCGGCCAACGTACAGGAATCCATGAGCGAAGAGGAATCCCTGTCTCTCCCGGAGAAGGCCTACCAAACTGTCACGCCGGGGTCGAGCACGCGTCCCGACATGGAGATGGACTCTATCGGGTGGACGATGTTTCTCATCCTCGCCGTGCTCTTCGTCCCGCTCTTGCCCTTCATCGTCATCGTGTACGTGTTCTCCAAACTGTTCGATTACCTCGCGGCACAGCGTGGGTCCGGGGAATAACGTGAAGAAAGAGGAGAACCGCTAGCGGGTGGATTCGTCGTCGAGTTACTCGTCGGCGAGGCCCAGCAGGTCGAAGGCGTAGCCGTTGTCGTTCTCGATAGCGTGTTCGTAAGCGACGTGTGCGGCTGCGACGTCCTGAATCGCGAGTCCGGTCGAGTCGAAGACGGTGATGCCGTCGTCGTCGGTTCGGCCGTCTTTGCTTCCTACGACGATTTCGCCGATTGCGCCGTAGATGTCGTCGTCGGAGAGGACGCCCTCGTGGTACGGGACGTTGATTTCGCCGGAGTGAGTCGTCTGAGCGTGGTCGTCGATGACGAGTTTCGCGTCCAGAAGCACCTCGTCGGCGAGTTCGTGCTTGCCCTCCGCGTCGGCACCCATCGCGTTGATGTGGGTGTGGTCGCCGACGGCGTCGCGGGGGACGATGGGCGATTCGACCGGCGTGACCGTCGAGAGCACGTCACACTGAGCGGCCTCCTCGATGGATCCTGCGCGGATGTCGAACTCGGCTTCGAAGGCGTCGATGAAGTCGGCGACGCGTTCTTCGTCGAGGTCGGAGATGACGACTTCCTCGATGTCGCGGACCTCGCTGATTGCGCGCAGTTGCGTGTACGACTGGACACCAGCACCGATGATACCCATCGACGAGGCGTCTTCGACGGCGAGGTAGTCGGTGGCGACTGCGGCGGCCGCGCCCGTGCGGAGCATCGTCAGTTCCGTGCCGTCGAGGAGCGCGAGGGGGAACGCGTTCTCGGGGTCGGAGTAAATCATCGTGCCCATGACGGTGGGGAGGTCGAATTTGTCGCCGTTGTCGGGGTGGACGTTGACCCACTTGATGCCTGCTGCGTCCCAGTCGCCTGCGTCGAGGTATGCGGGCATCGACCGGAAATCGCCGTTGTACTGCGGAAGGTCGATGTACGACTTCGGCGGCATCTGGGCGTCGCCAGATTCGTAGGCGGCGAAGGCGTCCTCGATGGCCGAGATGAGCTCCGGCATCTGGACGTTCTCGTGGACGTCGTCTTTGTTCAGTAGCAGCGTCTTGCGCATGGAGGCACGTTCCCGTACTACCTACTTAGTTCGTTCTATTTCTGGATGCAAGTCCAACTCTTACTCTGAAAGTGAGAGAATCGTCCAACTTGTTTAGAGTGTGACTAGTTGACACAGCGTGTCACGGCGAGCGGTGCAGTGGCTACTCGGGTCAGCGGTGTCTGTCGAAAAAGAATCGGTCTGTCGTGCGGTGCTGGCGTCGGTGTGGGTGTATAGGGTATTAGCCTAACTTCACATTGCGCCGCCCATGCCGCCCATACCGCCCATGCCACCCATGCCGCCGGGTGCGCCGCCCTCTTCGTCGTCGTCGCCGCCGGTGGAGAGGTCACCAGCAGCGATGATGTCGTCAATCTTGAGGACGAGGTTCGCGGCTTCGGAGGCGGAGGCGATAGCCTGCTCCTTGGCGTGGGCCGTCTCGACGACACCAGCCTCGAACGCGTCTTCGACGTCGCCCGTGAAGACGTTCAGGCCAGCGCGGACCTGTCCGTCTTCGTGGGCCGACCGGAGGTCGACGAGCGTGTCGATGGAGTCGAGACCAGCGTTCTCGGCGAGGACGCGCGGGACGAGTTCGAGCGCGTCGGCGAACGCTTCGACGGCGAGCTGCTCGCGGCCGGAGACGGAGTCCGCGTAGTCGCGGAGGCGCGAGGCGAGTTCGACTTCGATGGCACCGCCGCCAGCGAGGACGCGGCCGTCGGCGACCGTCGAAGCGACGACGTCGAGGGCGTCCTGAACGCCGCGTTCGAGTTCGTCGACGACGTGGTCGGTCGAGCCACGGAGGAGGAGCGTGACGCCGTGGACGTCGTCGCCGATGCCTTCGACGTAGAACAGTTCGTCGTCGGCGTCACGGCGGATGGAGGCCGTGCCGAGGTCGGCGGACTCGATGGAGTCGAGGTCCGAGACGATGGACGCGCCCGTGATGTTCTTGAGGAACTTGACGTCGGACTTCTTCGTGCGGCGGACCGCGAGGATGCCCTTCTTCGCGAGGAAGTGCTGGGCGAGGTCGTCGATGCCCTTCTGGCAGAAGACCACGTCAGCGCCGGAGTCGACGATCTGGTCGACCTTCTTCTTCAGCTGCGCTTCTTCCTGGTCGAGGAACTTCTGCAGCTGGTCGGGGCTCTCGATAGAGACGTTCGTGTCGATGTCGGTCTCTTCGACTTCGACGGGCTCGTTGAGGAGGAGGACGTCGGCCTCGTCGAACTGGACCGGCATGTCGTCGTGGACGGGGTCCTTGTCGATGACCGCACCGGTGAGGAGTTCGGACTCGGACGCGGAGCGGCCGGTCTGCGTCTCGATGGAGATGTTCTCGAGGTCGACGACGTAGGAGCCATCGTCGGCTTCGACGGTGACCTGCTTGACGGCGCGGACGATGAGGTCCGCGAGGAGCTCCTTGTTGAGTTCGGAGCTCTTGCCGGTCATCGAGGTCTCGGCGACCTTCTTCAGGAGTTCTTCGTCGTCGGGTTCGACGCGCTCTGCGATGTCGTCGACTTCCTCGCGTGCCTTCTCGGAGGCGAGGTTGAACCCACGGATGATGGCCGTCGGGTGGATGTCCTGTTCGAGGAGGTCCTCGGCGTTCTTCAGGAGTTCACCCGCGATAGCGACTGCCGTCGTCGTGCCGTCGCCTGCTTCGTCTTCCTGCGTCTCGGCGACTTCGACGATCATCTCGGCCGTCGGGTTGTCGATGTCCATCTCCTTGAGGATGGTGACACCGTCGTTCGTGATGGTGACGTCGCCCATCGAGTCGACGAGCATCTTGTCCATCCCCTTCGGACCGAGTGTGGAGCGTACTGCTTCTGCGACCGCTCGTGCGGCGCGGATGTTGTACGCCTGCGCGTCGCGGTCTTTGACGCGCTGGGAGTCTTCACCGAGAATGATCATCGGCTGACCCTGTTGCATTCGCTGGCTCATAGACACCCGCTGATTGTTTGTGATTCTATATAAATGCTACGCCGAAGGTTCGCGGGTCGAATTCGTCTCACGGAACGCGCAACGCACGTAATCGAGAGATAGTGCCGCCCTCACAGTGGTTTCGGGCCTCTGTGTGGGACGCCAACGCATGGCACAATTGGGTGCGATTATCCTCGATTTATATACTATTCGTCGACCGGTTCTTTCCAGTGGACGGTTATGGTCCCGACGGCGAGGGCGTCGTCGCTCGACTGGTCGCGCACGACTTGAAGCGTGTTCGTCCCACCGACGAGGTCCGCGCCGACGATGGTGTCGACCCAGTATTGCCAGCCATCTCTCGGCGGGATATCGAACCCGGAGAGTGGGTCGCCGTTGATGTGTATCTCGTGACCGTAGTCGCCGACGTCGAACGCCTGAATCCCAAGATACGCCTCTCGAGGGTCGTCAGTCGGGACGTCGAACTCGAACACGTCCGTCTCGTCGCCGACGTCGTCCGCCCAGTCGAGATTCAGCGCGTCGTCGTCGGGGTGGAGGTGCGACCCGACAAATATGGTCGCGTAGTTCGCACGGTGTGGCACACTCGAAGGTTACGAGTGCGTCGATAAAAATGGAAGTGGCCAGATAGCCGAGACTGGCCTCGCGCGTCAGTTTTCGTCTGGAAGTTCGTCCGCGATGAACTCCCCGGAGATGTCGTCGAGCGAGGGCTCGTCGTCTTCACCGTCTAACACCTCTAATTCTTGTTCGTACAGCCGTTCGGTAAGCTGGGTCCGCTTGTTGAGGCCCTTCTTCTCACGGCCGCTTTTGGTGTCAGGCATTGTCAAACGTGGTATTGTGTCGCATGGTGATGAATGTTTTGGAGGCGGTACCGAGACGGGAGGTGTCGCTGTCGAAACTCGAACGGCACATCCTGTCGGCCAATAACTGTGTTGTAGATTGTTATTGTATCCGTGTCACAATATACTTGTTCGCCGTTCTCTGCCGCCGAGAACAGTCACGACACTGTTGACGGTTGGAGGCGAACGTTATTGGATTCGGGAGAATAGTGTGGTTAGTGCAGGTCTGGTCCGGTCCGGGCTGTCTTCGGAAGAAGCGCCAGGAGAGGGATTTGAACGCCGTGAGACGGACGTCTCACGTACTCACGCTCACTTCGTTCGCGTGAACTCCACTCGCAACGCTTCGCGTTGCTCGCTAGTTCAAATCCCCTCGTCAACGTTCTCCCGAACTCGCCGTCCGCAGCGCGACGAGACGCGCTGCTACGAGAGTTGAGTTCGGAAGAAGCGCCAGGAGAGGGATTTGAACCCCCGATCCCAGAGGGAACACGCTTTCCAGGCGTGCGCCTTACCGCTCGGCCATCCTGGCTGGCTTACACCGCAACGTTTCCGCCTGACTAATTTAAGCCCTTCCTTTCCGTTCGAGTCGTGGCTCGATGACGTATGTCACAGACGCGACGACGACACCGGAGACGATAGCCACCGCTGCCACGGCCCCGAACGACGCCTCGATACCGAGGCCAAGGAGGGTCGCAGTCTGTGCGAGGACGCCCACGAGGAGGAGACTCACCGCGCCCCACGCGAGGGCAGACCGAGTTCGACGGTTCACTCCTCGTCGACGATGGCGACGGCTTCGATTTCGACGCCGACGCCCTTCGGCAGGTTGCCGACTTCGACGGCAGACCGGGCCGGTGGTTGGTCGTCGAAGTACGTCGCGTACGTCTCGTTCATCTCCGAGAAGTCGTCGATGTCGGCGAGGAAGACTGTCGTCTTCAGCACGTCGCTGGCGTCCGCGCCCGCCTCGTCGAGGATGGCCATCACGTTGTCGAGCGACTGCTTCGTCTGCGTGGCGATGTCTTCGTCGTCGAGGAGTTCGCCGTCCGGCGTCAGGGGAATCTGGCCGGCGGTGTAGAGGAGCGAACCGTTCGTCGTCGCTTGACTGTACGCACCGACTGCTGCCGGCGCTTCGTCCGTCTCGATGACGCGCTTCATACCGGCAGATTTCGCCACGGCGTGATAAAATAGGTGGGAATGGCGGCGTAGTCGGGCGTTAGACCGACTTTCCGGAGAGACCGATTCCGGCCGCGAGGACTCCCGAGACGAGCAGCATGCCCATCCCGAGTGCGGTGACGACGTCGCCGTCGTTCAGTGCGAGGGCAGCGACGGCGATGCTGACGACGACCATGAGGAGGCCGAGGAGCGTGAGGGGACTCGTGAGCGATTCGACGGTTGGTTTGGTGTTGGGGAGTGTGACCATGATTTTCGAGTTGGAGTGCGTGTTCAGGAGTACGATTCACCTGCGTCGATGGGGCCGCTGAACGTCGAGTAGAGGATGCCGAAGTAGGCGAACACCAGTGGCAACAACAGTGCCGCCGAGACGGTCATGATGTTCAGCGGGAGTATCGAGACGATGGCGTCCGAGACGGAGAGCCCCGCAGCGGGGTCTATCATCGGGAACAACAGCGCCGCGACGAGGCCGACGAAGGCGAACACGAGGACGGGAACGCTCCCGAACGCGAGGGTGTAGCGTTCGCGTCGGAGCGCCACCACGTATCCACCGGCGGCGAGGAGTGTGACGACGACGAGTGCGAGCGGAATCGGCGCGAGGACACCGAGGTCAGGACGCATCACGA
The DNA here is from genome assembly GCF_001469865.1 of Haloferax profundi. GTDB lineage: Archaea > Halobacteriota > Halobacteria > Halobacteriales > Haloferacaceae > Haloferax > Haloferax profundi. The sequence goes on along the minus strand of NZ_LOPV01000091.1, from coordinate 21,880 downwards.
CGAGGTAGCCGAGCACGACGACGACGAGGGCGAGGTAGGCAGTGATTGCCTTCGGCCCGTACGAAGCCATGTCGCGCTGGAGGCTCCCGCGTGTCTTCAGACCGAGGAACCCGACGCCGGCGACGATGGTGAGTGCGACGACAGCGAGGGCGACGACGACGCCCGGCAGCGACACCAGTGACTCGATGCCGAGGAGCCAATGGGCCGCGAAGAGGCCGAGGAAGAACGGCGCACTCACGCTGCCGACGACGAAGGCCCGGCCCCACCACGTCTGCCACGCCTCGTCGTGACGCTGCTCGTACATCTCCGGGGCGAGGCCACGGACGATGAGTGCCCCGAGGATGGCGAACATGAGCAGGTAGTGACGGCTGAACAGGTTGGCGTACACTGCGGGGAACGCCGCGAAGAGAGCGCCGCCGAAGACGACCAACCACACTTCGTTGCCGTCCCAGAACGGCCCGATAGCGGCGAGGAGCGTCTCGCGTTCGTCGTCGTCGTCGCGGGTGGCGAACAACGCGCCGACGCCGAAGTCGAACCCATCGAGGAACAGGAACATGGCGAGGATGAAGAACACCAGTCCGAACCACAGATCCTGAAGCGGAAGGCCGAACAGCGGTTCGGTCGCGAAAGGCCCGTAGTCAGTCATCGCCAGTCACCCCCTTCGGCGCGGGCGAGTCAGTCGTCTCGATGCTGTCGATACTCGGCGGTCCCTCGCGGATGATGCGCCGGACGACGTAGGTGTAGAGGGCCAAGAGCCCAGTGTACACCAGTGCGAACCCGACGAGTGTGATGGTCGCTTCGAGTCCGGTCAATCCCGGCGAGACGCCGTCTTGCGTCTTCAAGATGCCCTGGATGACCCACGGTTGCCGGCCGACTTCGGTGACAATCCACCCGACTTCGACGGCGAAGATGCCGAGGAGCGACGACCCGACGAACGCCTTGTGCAACAGGTCGTCGTCGTACAAGTCACCGGTCAACCACCGATATCCGGCCCAGAAGGCGAGCAGGATGAACCAGAACCCCGCGGCGACCATGAGGCGGAACGACCAGAAGACGATGGCGACGGGGGGTGCCTCCGTCTCGAACTCGTTCAGCCCCGTAATCTCGGCCTGTGGGTCACCGCCGCTGGCTAACCACGACGCCCCACCGGGAATCCCGATGCCGAACAGTTCCTTGGCGCGTGGGTCGGTAATCTGGTCGAGGCTGGTCGGGATGGCGAAGATGTACTCGGGGACGTAGCTATCCGTCTCCCAGACTGCCTCCATGGCCGCGAACTTCTGCGGTTGCGTCTCGTAGACGTGACGCCCGTAGGCGTCCCCGTGAATCGCCTGAAACGGCGCGGTGACGAGGAGGACGACGATAGCGACTTTCAGTGTCTTCCGCCAGAAGCGGGCCGCCTCTCTGTCGTCGTCGGCACCGATACCGCGACGCCAGATGTGATAGGCCGCGACGCCGGCCATAAACAAGGCGACAGATAGGACTGCCGCGTTCTGCATGTGGACGAACATCCACGGGAACCGTGGGTTGGCGTAGGCGGCGATTGGGTCGACGAGCAGGACGACGAGTTGTCCGCCTTCCTGCGCGAGTTCGAACCCGCGTGGCGTCTGCATCCACGAGTTGGCGACGAGAATCCAGACTGCCGAGAGCCACGTTCCGAGGCCGACGGCGACGGCTGACACCATGTAGAGGGCGTCAGAGACTTTCTCACGGCCGAAGACGAACACACCGAGGAAGGTCGCTTCGAGCATGAACGCCATCATACCCTCGGTGGCCAACGGTCCGCCGAACAACTCGCCGGCGGCCGTCGAGAACGCTGCAAAGTTCGTCCCGAACTCGAATTCGAGGACGATACCTGTCACCGTCCCGACGACGAACGAGACGGCGAATATCTTGGTCCAAAAACGACGCAACTGCTCGTACACCGGGTCGTCCGACCGAATGTCTTTCCACGTGAAGTAGATGAGAAACGGGGCGAGGCCCATACTCATCACGGGGAAGATGATGTGGACGATGGTGGTGAGCGCGAATTGAAGTCGGCTGGCTATGACTGGGTCGAGCATAGTGTGGGGAGTGTCTGAGCGTGGCGAGACGGACGGCAGGTGCCGACAGAGCCTCAAAAAGTACCTAAGAACTGTGGGTAGTCAATGCGCACGCCGTTTCCCACGAGCTGAAAACCATCGTAGCCCGGGTTAAACACTCGAATTCTGGATATTCGCTCTTTTGGAATGGCCGATTTTGTCGGGTATCTCCGACTCAGTCGAGGACTTCGACTTCGTACCCCTCTCCACGGAGCGCGGTGAGGAGTGTGTCGACGTGTTCTGGCCCTCGCATCTCGAGGTCGATTTCGACCTCTGTGGCGTTCAACGCAATCTTTCGCGAGGTCCGGTCGTGCCGAACCGCGTAGATATTCGCTTTCTTGTCGGCAATAATCTGGATGAGTTGCTCGAGTGACCCCGGTCGGTCTTTGAGTTCGGTTCGAATCTTGAGGTACCGACCTGTCTCGACGAGGCCACGCATCACCACGGTGGTCAGCGTGTTCATGTCGATGTTGCCACCGCACAGCGCGGGGACGATGACCTCGTCCGCTTCGAAGTCGAACTTCTCGAAGATGAGCGCCGCCAGCGCCACCGCGCCTGCGCCTTCGACGAGCGTCTTCGAGCGTTCGAGCAGGTACATGAGTGCGACGGCAATCTCTTCGTCTGAGACGGTGACGACTTCGTCGACGCGTTCTTGGATGACGTCGAACGTCTTGTCCCCGATTCGCCGGACTGCGATGCCGTCGGCGATGGTGTCTGCCTCGTCGATTTCTTGTACCGACCCTTTGTCGAGCGAATCTGCGGCGCTGGAGGCCTGTTCCGCCTGCACGCCGACGACGCGAACGTCGGGGTACTGCTCTTTGATGGCCGTCGCGATGCCGGAGATGAGGCCACCGCCACCGATGGGGACGACGACCGTATCGAGGTCAGGGCAGTCCTCGGCGATTTCGAGACCAATCGTCCCCTGGCCGGCCATCACGTACTCGTCGTCGAAGGCGTGGACGTAGGTTCGGCCCTCTGCCTCCTCGATTTCGTGGGCTTTCGCCTGCGCCTCGTCGTAGTCCGCGCCGTGGAGGACGACGTCGCCGCCGTAGCGCTCTGTCGCTTTTACCTTCGTGATGGGTGCGTACTCCGGCATCACGATTTTCGAGTCGACGCCCGCCCGTGTCGCCGCGAGTGCCACGCCCTGTGCGTGGTTACCGGCACTGGCCGTCACCACACCGGCGCGCTGTTCGTCTTCGGACAGCGTCGTGATGCGGTTCATCGCGCCGCGAATCTTGAACGACCCCGTCCGTTGGAAGTTCTCCAGTTTCAGGTGCACCTCGGCACCAGTCATATCTGAGAACGTGTGCGAGTATTCGAGCGGTGTGCGTCGGGCAACCGCTTCGACGCGCTCGCGGGCGTCTTGAACGTCGGAAAGAGAGAGCATGGTCACGAATCGCCGCCATTCGTGTTTAATCGTTCGGGATAGTTTCCAATCACCGGCGTGTTGTCAACTCACAAGGGCCGTCGGGCGCCGTCGCTCGCCAATCAGAATGTGGGGGAAAGGGGGAATGCACGCGTGTGACGTGCAACTGTGTTTCTGCGCCCTATGTATATAAACGTCTCCCACCCGCGGTGAAAGTGAAATCGCAAGACAGCGGCGACCTGAACTCGGTGTATGACGCTCGTCATTCAGGTGTCGTCTCAGTGCTAATTCGTTGATGTGATAATTGGACAACAACTCGTCCACCACGTTCGTCGTAGACGCCTGACAGGAGCAGACGGTCGCGACTCTCCGGGTCTCGTCTCACGGATACCACACGACAGACGCATCGCTCGGCAGCGACTCAAAAAGAACCCGTGCCCGTGTCGTCTCTACCGGTCGTCCAGCGCGGGGAACTCGAGGTCCTTCTCGCCGACGTAGCGAGCGCGTGGCCGGATGAGACGGTTGTCGTCGTACTGTTCGAGGATGTGTGCAATCCATCCGCCGGCGCGCGAGACGGCGAAGATGGGGGTGTAGAGGTCGATGGGGATGCCCATCTGGTAGTACGTCGACGCGGAGTAGAAGTCGACGTTGGGTGCGAGACCCTTCTCCTCGCCGATGTACTCCTCGATGGCGACCGACATCTCGTACCACTTCATGTCACCGGCGGCCTCGCCGAGTGCCTCGGACTTCTCGCCGAGAATCTTCGCGCGGGGGTCTTTGACGTTGTAGACGCGGTGGCCGAACCCGGCGACGCGTTCGCCGCGTTCGAGGGCGTCTTTGACCCACTGCGTGGGGTCCATGTCGCTGTCGTCGACGTCTTTCAGCATCCGCATGACGTTCGCGTTCGCGCCGCCGTGGAGCGACCCCGAGAGCGTGCCCACTGCCGAGGTCACTGCACTGTACATGTCCGAGAGCGTAGACGCGGTCACCATCGCGGAGAACGTCGAGGCGTTCAGACCGTGGTCCGCGTGCAGGACGAGGGCCATGTCGAACGTCTCGGCGAGAACGTCGTTCGGTTCCTCACCGTTGAGCATGTAGAGGAAGTTCGCTGCGTGGTCCAGGTCGTCGCTCGGAGCGACGTAGTCGTCGCCGCGTCGGAATCGCGCGTAGGCGGCGAGGACCGACGGCATCTTCGCGGTGATGCGCTTTGCCTTCTCGAGGTTGACCTCGCGGTTGGTCACGTCCTCGAAGTCTGCGTCCTCGTCGTACGCCGACATCGCCGAGACGAGCGTTCGGAGTGCCGCCATCGGCGACTCGTCCTGCTCGGCGAGTTCACGTGCCACGTCGAGAATTCCATCGTTCAGGTCGCGGTGCGCCGCGAGTTCTGTGGAGAACGCGTCGAGTTCGTCACTATTCGGAAGTGTCCCGTGCCAGAGGAGATACAGCACTTCCTCGTAACTCGCGTCGCGTGCGAGGTCATCGATGTCGTAGCCGCGGTAGATGAGTTGTCCAGCGTCGCCGTCGATAAAGCTGAGCTCCGACTCGGTGACCAGCACACCTTCCAGCCCCCGCTTCAGTTCGCCTGACATACCCGGAACGTTGCTTACCATATCAAAAAAGCGTTATCGTTTCCCTGCATATGTTATCGACCGGCATACACATACGATACGAGCGCTGTCGTGCGATTCTGAACACACAGACTGACTACACGCACTCTCGACAGTTGTCGTAATTTATTCCCTCATTATACGGGGTTGTCTCATCATCGGCCACGGGCGTGTCTCTGTGTGGCGCGCGACTCGGTCGCCCGCCCATGTCATATGTGATGACGACGTAAGACTAGTCGAGAAACGGTGGCACCGATATTCCTGGCAAGTCTTTTCCCGTCACGTCGTGAAGGCGGGCGCATGAATCCGGAGGACGTCGAGTACGAACCTGTGAGTGTGAAGGCCGTACTCGCAGAGATGAAAGATACGGCGGAGTTACTCATCGACCTCTCGTACTCGTCTGTCCTCCACGGGAACGACGAACTCGCGGCCGAGGTGCTGGACCTCGAAGAGCGGATGGACATCCTGCAACTGCAAGCACGCATGAGTCTGATGATGGCCGCGCGGAGTCCCGAAGACGCAGAAGAGCTGTCTCCCGTCCTCGGTGTCGTCGGCGCTGCGGAGAAAATTTCGGACGCTGCGGGCGACATCGCGAAGGTCGTCATCGAAGATATCGGCCTGCCCGACGCCATCCGCGCCGCTCTCCCCGAGGCCGTCGAGACGACGATTCGCTGTGAACTCACGCCGAATTCGCCCTACGTCGGCCGGTCACTCGGCGACATCAACATGGAGACGGAGACGGGTGTCCGGGTCGTCGCTATCCACCGCGCGGGCGAGTGGGTGACCAACCCGGACCACGAGACTACCCTCCGCGCGGACGACGTCCTTCTCCTCCGCGGCCGCGACGAGGGTCTCCGAACCGTCCACGAGGCGGCGACGGGAGCGCCGTACGACCCACCCGAGGTCGAAGAATCGACCATCGAAGACCTCGAACGCGCCGTCGACTCCATCGTCCTGATGAAGGACATGAGCGAACTCGCCGTCGACCTCGCGTACGGCGCGGTCCTCTTCGATAGCGAAGGTGTCGCCGAAGAAGTCGAAGAACTCGAAGCGGAGGTCGACGCGCTGAAGTCGCGCTTCGAGGCGTGGACGCTCCGCGCGGCGAGTCGCGTCGAAGACCCCGTCTCCCTCCGTGGCCTCGTCCAACTCGCCAGTGCGACGGAGATGATAAGCGACGCAGCCCTCGAAATCGCCGAGGGAGTCCTCCGCGGCATCGACGCACACCCAGTCGTCGCCGCGGCAGTCAAAGAGTCCGACGAGGTCATCATCCGCCTGCGCGTCGCGCCCGGGAGCGTCCTCGCGAACTCGACGCTCGGCGACCGTCGCGTCAAGACCGAGACCGGAATGCGCGTCATCGCGGTTCGCCGCGCCGGCAACAACGAGTGGGTCGTCTCACCGGGGCCGACCACCCGACTCCACGACCGCGACTTGATAATCGCCAAGGGGACGCGCGCCGGGGCAGAACGACTCGGAGAACTCGTCGGCGACGAACGCGAGTTCGACGAGTAAGTAGAGTCAGAGTGTTTTGCTCAGTCGATACGCCGACACGAGCGTCAGCACCGTCGCCACGAGAAGTGCCGTCGCCGACGCGAGCACGAACGCGAGGATGAGGAACCAGCCTTCCGGCCCGAGGACGGGATACTCGCGCGTGCCCGCGAACGGACCGAACAGTTCCAGCACGCGGAACAGATAGGCCACGACGGCGAGTCCGAGGCCGACGACGGCACCGATGGCGGCGTTTCGCGGCACGTCGAGCGCCTGGACGAGTCCGCCGGCCGGCGGTCGTTCGGGAACGTCGTCTGTCACATTCGCCAGTTACGACCCGGTGACCAAAGCGGCACCGCTTTTTCGACGTCTCGACCACTCGCCGGGGACGTGGCGATACTCGCCGGACCGAACCCCTAAAGGGAGGTGGGTCCGAGTTTCGCGATATGATTACCTTGGGAACGGCGAGTGCGGCCCCCGGGGAGATGGACGTGGGCCGCCTTGAGGTGGGTGAATCGCGCGACGGCGGGTCCGTCGGCCTGCCTGTCGCCGTCATCAACGGCGCGTCGTCCGGAAAGACGCTCTACATGCAGGCCGCCTCGGACGGCGACGAACTCAACGGCGTCGGCGTCATCCAGCGTGTCGTCCCACAAATCGACCCTGCGGAACTCTCCGGCGCGATTCTCGTCGTCGGTATCGTGAACTACCACGCGTTCCAAGTCGCCCAGCACCGCAACCCCATCGACGATACGAAGATGAACCGCGCGTACCCCGGCGACGAACGTGGGACTTCGTCAGAGCGCATCGCGGCCGCGACGTTTCAGGCCGCCCGGCGCGCCGACCTCATCTTGGACCTCCACCAGGGGTCGACCAGTCGGATGATAAACGAGGTCCGCGTGCGCTGTGGTCGCCACCACCGGATGCACGCCAAGTGTCTCCGTCTCGCCAAGACCTTCGGGTGTGGCTACGTCCTCGACCAGAAGGGCCCCGATGGCCAACTCGCCCGTGCTGGCCCAGACGCCGGGATTCCGACCATCGACCCCGAACTCGGAGGCTGTGTTGGATGGGACGAAGAGAGCATCCGCAAGGGCGTCGAAGGCGTCCACAACGTCCTGCGCGGATACGGGTTCGTCGACGGCGACGTCGAACTCCAAGCGCAGACTCGCGCCCGCGGATTCGACCAGTACGGGTCGCCCGCCGGCGGTCTCGTCCGCTTCAAGCGTGACCTCGGCGAGAGAGTCTCGTCGGGCGACGTGCTCTTCGAAGTCACCGACGTGTTCGGCCAACTCAAAGCCCGCGTCACCGCCGACCACGCCGGTATCTTCTGGCGCACCCGACGACTGCCGCAGGTCGCGAGTGGCGAATACGTCTGTTCGGTCGGCATCGACATCGACACGTACTAACTGACGATGACAACGAGCAATCCCCTCCCGTCTCACCTCCGTCTCGACTGTCCCGACTGTGGGTCGACCTTCGACCAGTGGCGCTGGCGGTGTACCTGTGGCGAACCGCTCGACTTCGCGGCCGACTTCGTTCCCTCGGTAGCGACGCCCGAAGACGCCGAACTCGACTTCCGTCGTGGCCTCTGGGCGTTCGACGACTTTCTCCCGACGGACCCGCACGCGACGCTCGGTGAAGGTATGACTCCCCTCGTCGAGGCACCCGAGTGGGACGCCTCGTTCAAACTGGAGTACGTCTTTCCGACCGGGTCGTTCAAAGACCGCGGGGCGACGACGACGCTCTCACTGGCCCACGAACTCGACGTGGACCGCGTCGTCGAAGACTCCTCGGGGAACGCCGGTGCCGCCATCGCCACCTACGCCGCACGCGCCGGCATCGACGCCGAAATCTACGTTCCCGCGTCGGTGAAGCCCTCGAAACTGCGCGCTATCGAACGCGCCGGCGCGAAACCCGTCCGTATCGAAGGCGACAGACAGGACGTGACCGACGCCTGCGTCGAGGCCGTCGAGGCGAACGACGCGTGGTACGCGAGCCACGCCTGGAACCCCGCGTTCTTCGCGGGGACGGCGACGTTCGCGTACGAACTCGCCGCGCAGCGAGACTGGAGTGCACCCGACGCCGTCGTCACACCACTCGGACACGGGACGCTCTTCCTCGGTGCCTACCGTGGCTTCCAAACCCTGTACGACGCGGGGTGGATAGACAGTATGCCGCGCCTCTACGGCGCACAGGCCGCTGGCTACGCTCCAATCGCGGAGGCCCGCCACCGAACCCCGACCGAGACGAACGACGTCGCCGACGGTATCCAGATTCTCGACCCCGTCCGCGAGTCGGAGATTCACGAGGCACTCGACGAGACTGACGGCGACGCTATCGCGCTGTCGGCCGACGCAGTCGAAGACGAACTCGACAGACTCCACCGCCACGGGTTCTACACCGAACCCACCTGCGCCGTCGCACCCGCCGCGCTCCGTGAACTGCGCATCTCGGGCGTCATCGACGAAGACGACGACGTGGTCGTTCCGCTGACGGGCAGCGGTCTCAAGACCTGACGGCCGAAGAAAAGATTACTGTACCCGGGCTTTGCCCGTGGTCTCTGGTTCGGTCTTCGTCGCACCTTTGTAGGTGTTGAAGCCGAGTGCGTTGTTGAGCGGGCATTTCTGCGTCACCGCAGTCGTCGTCAGCACTGCGCCGACGAGGAGTGCGGCACCTGCGACGACGAGTCCGAGTGTGCCTGTTGCAATCGTCAGGAATCCAGCGAGCGCTGCTGCGCCGACGATGATGAGGACTGGTCCGACGATGAATCGAGCGATGCGGTCGTATCCGCCGACGTTCTTCTCCATGAGTGATACACCAGACATATCTATGTCATCCAGTCCCATAGTCTGTGGCGCAGGTTCCCGGAATAAAGGAACCGTGAGTGTCTGTCGGCGAGACGTGTTTGACCGACGACACCGTTTTGTTCGCCGATTGTGATGGACGCAGTATGTCCCGCCTGACGTACCTCCTCCCCGGCGAAGACGAACCAATCGGCCGGTTCCTCGCGCTCACACTGGTCATCTACCTCGTCGCGACCGGGTTCGCCTCTGCCCCACTTCTCCTCGGGTCGGCGTTCGCTGCACTCGCAGTCTGGACACTCGTGACGGTGGTTCAGGCACTCAGAGTCGGCTACCTCGAAGGTAAAGCTCAGTAGTCGGCTCCGCCCGTCTCGGCGTCGCTCTCCCGAGTCAGCGCTGCGTTCCCCAGTCTATCCAGTCTTGTTCCCATCCGTGGCCGGCGTGCCACCCGCGGCCTTCGTACTCTGGGTCTTCACGCTTCGTCCGATTTCGGACGATGCTGCCGGTCTGCTCGCCGTCGACGAGTAACGGTTTAAATGCGATTGGGCCGAACTTCTCGGCGACGTTCCCGTCTTCGATGGCGACGAGGGTCTGTTCGCCCACGCCCATCGGCATGACGAGTCGGCCGTCGTCGGCGAGTTGCGCGAGGAGACGACGCGGCGGGTTGACCGCCGAGGCTTCGACGAGGATGCGGTCGAACGGCGCGTACTCCGGAAGGCCGTCTGCGCCGTCGCGGCAGTCTACGAGCACACCACCGTACCCCGCACGCTGGAGGTTCTGGCGGGCCTCGTAGACGAGGGTCCGGGTGATGTCCACCGCGTGGACGTTCGAGTCGCCGACGATTTCGGCGAGGACGGCGGCCGTGTAGCCGACGCCAGCGCCGACGACGAGAACCTCGTCGTCCGGTTCGACGGCGAGTGCCGACAGGAGTCGAGCGACTGCCGTCGGCGCGAGAATCGTCGTGTTCGTCTGTCGATGCTCAGTCGGGCGATTTTGGTAGGGTCCGTCGGTGACGAACTCGTGTCGCGGGACGCTGCGCATCGCGACGCTGAGCGCGTCGGGGAACTGGTCGAGGGATTCTTCTAACCCGTCGACCATGTCGTGGCGCAGCACCGAGTTGTCCATACCAGCGTTCGGTGGTGGTCACTAATCAACCGCACGTTCGGCGATAATCGCCTGCACGTCGGTTCCCGGAACGTCTTGAGTCATCTGCCGGTCGAATCCTGCCGATTCGGTCCACGACAGGACCGTCGCTTCGTCGTACAAGTCGCCGCGGCCGAGTGCCAGTGCATCGACTGCACGCCTCGTCGTCGCTGCCGTCGAACATTGCCCGTAGAGGGCGTCCACGAACACGGCAGTCCCTCCGGGTTCGAGAGCGTCGTGTGCACCTTCGACCAGCAGGACCGCTTCCTCTGCGTCTCTTCCGGCGAACGCGTCGCCCACGAAAACGAGGTCGAAACCACTGACGGGCGGATTGGTCGGGTCTCCCGCGACGACGTTCACACCTGCCCGCGAGAGCAACGGTCGGACGACGTCGACCGTCTCGGGGTCGTCGACGAACGTCACGTCGTACCCGCGTTCGACGAACTCGCGAGCGAAGACGCCCGACGCGCCGGCGAGGTCGAGAACACGGGTCGCATCGGGTTCCTCGCGAACTGCCGCGGTCACACAGGCCCGGACCACTGACTCGTCGGTGGCGTCGTGCGCCCCCAGTCGATTCCGAACCCACTCGTTGGGGAAGTCGGGCGCGTCCCCCGTCGCCATCGTCTGCGGGAGGTCGGTGTACAGCGAGAAGTAGTCGAGCGCGTGCGGGAGGCGACCGATAGACCGAACGTCGCGCTTGGCGAGGAACCCGAGCGCCCGATTCGTTATCTCGTACTCGTCGCCAACGCGTTTGATGAACCCCATCGAAGCGAGTGCTTCGACGGTGATTCGCGCCGCTCGGAGGTCGATACCGGTACGCTCGGCGACGGCCTCGGCGGTTCCCGCGCTGGTGGTGAGTGCGTCGATGACGCCGCTCTCGCGGGCGGCCCAGAGGAGTGCGAGTGATTCGACAGAGGACTGCGACCGGTCGCGCGTCGGCATGTCCGAACCGACGGGGTGGGAGGAAAAAAAGTCGTTCCGTGAGAACTGCAGTGCGGACGCTATCCCGTCGCCTTACCAGGCAGACCACGCCGTGGAGGTCTGGTCGCGGGCGTAGACACGCTTGGCATCCTTCGCGTAGACCATGTCTCCGGGGTGGTCGAGTTTGCCGTGTCGGTACTCGGGAGCGTCGGCACGGACGACGAGGCCTTCGATTTTGACCTCTTCGTCACCGAACGACTCGGTCTCGCCGACGACGAACTCGTAGTCGCCGGGGACGTTGACGGTGATGCTGCGCGTCTCCTCGCGCTTGCCGTCTTTCGGGTGGACGGTGACGTTCACCGCGACGTTGTCGACGACGCGGGTCCAGACCGTCTGTACGTCCTCGACGAGTGCTTCGTCGACGCGTTCGTCGGGGCCGACTTCGATACCTGTGATGCGGACGAGTTGAATCGCTTCGGGGGTGTCGACGATGAACTCTTCGCCGAGGGCGATGTCCGCCTCTTTGGGCGCGGAGACGGTGGTCGAGACGGACGACCCGTCTTGCGAGACGACGACGTCCATGTCGATTTCGTCGGGAATCTCTACTTTCTCTTTGTGGACCTGACCGCACTCGGTACAGCGGACGGTCGAGTGACCGCCGGGTTTCAGTACCTCGTGGACGGTGGGTTCGTCGGGCGAACACGACGGACAGGGGAGAGGGACGCGTTCGCCGGCGTCGGGTAGGCTCATGCTGGCCGCTAGCCCGTCAGGCCGTAAAAAGCCGCCTTTCTCCTCGTCCGCGTGGGAGTCGGTGCCGAGGTGGTGTGCCGGTGAGTCCACGACTGACTCTTTTCTCGCTGGACACCCTACCTCTATGACGTGTCTGGTCCATCCCGTCGCCAGTTCCTCGCCACTGTGGGCGTCTCTGCACTCTCGGCGACCGCCGGGTGCCTTTCAGGCGGCGACCCCCCAACCTACGAGGGGACGTGGTCGCGGCGCGGGTTCGACGACGCGCGAACCGGGTTCTCACCCGTCGACGGCCCGACTGGAAACCTCACCGTCGCGTGGCGTGCGGACGTGTTCGACGCCTACCCGACGAGTACGCCAGTCGTCGCCGACGGGCAGGTCTACTACTTTCACACGCGGGGCGGACCAGACGGTGAACACGAGTCGGTCGTCTCCGCGTTCGACGCGGCAACGGGCGAGGAACGCTGGCAGACCACCGTCTCGGTCGCTCCCCTCGACCAGATTGCCTACCACCACGACTCGATGGTCGTAGCCGATGGACGCCTCTACGTGCGAACGTTCGAGGGACTGCACGTGCTGACGACCGACGGTGAACGAAGGTGGACCCATCCCATCCCCACGACAGAGCAGTCGTATCCGGTCGTCGCACCGCCGGTTGTCTCCGACGGGATGGCCCTGACGGCGACGTTCGGCGACCGGACGCCACCCGCGGGTGTCGTCGCTGTCGACGCCGAGAACGGCCGCCCACGGTGGCGTGCAGGCTTCAACGCCCGAAAGGTTCCGTGGACACTCTCTGCCAGCGAGGGGACGGTCTACGTCCCGTTCGTCGGCGGCGACTCGGGACTCGTCGCGCTGGATATCAGAACCGGAGCACAGGAGTGGGCCGTCTCGCTCCCAGTCGACGGGCCTGTGACCATCGCAGGCGACACGGTGTTCGTCCCACTCGCCGGCGACCCAGAATCTATCGCGGCAATCCACCGTCGGACGCTCGACCTTCTGTGGCGAAAACCGGTGAGCAGACGGACCGAGTCGGGACTCGCCGTCGCGGGTGGACTCGTCTACTACGTCACCGAGAGGACCCTCGTCGCGAGACGACTGGACACCGGTGAACTCGTCTGGTCGTTCGGCCCGACACCGGTCGTCTCGCTCAGTTGGACGCCAGTGGTCGCGGGACCGAACGTCTACGTCGTCGCCGAACGGGCGAACGAACCGGAGTCGCCGAACTATCTCTACGCGCTCGACCGGTCGACAGGGGAGAGCCGAGGGTCTGGACGGATTCCGGGGTCACCTGACACCGCTGGGCTGGCCGTCGTCGACGGCGCGGCCTATCTGGCACTCGGCAGGGGAGAACTGCTGTGTTTCGAATCCTGTGGACTCACGCTCGGCAGTCGTTGTTTCAGTGGATGAGTCGAAAACGGGCGGGTGTCGGGCCGTTCGAGTGAGTGGCAGGCGTCCTACGGTTGCGGCAGGTCGACTTCTTCGCCGTCGGCGTACACCGTCGGGTCGCGGATGATGCCGTCGAGGTGGAGTGGGGCGTCGGTGTCGCCGCCGATGCCCGCGTCGTCGCCGATGGCGATGTGGACCGTGCCGGCGGCCTTCTCGTCGAGGAGGACGGAGCCAACGAGTTCGGTCACGCCGACGTTGGTGCCGATACCGATTTCGGCGAGGTTGAACGCGTCTTGGCCGACTTCCTCGGCCGCGGCTTCGACCTGTTCGCGGATGTCGTCGTCAGAAATCTCGGTGACGTAGCCGTCTTCGACCTCGAAGCGGAGGTCTTGGCCCTCGTCGAGGAGTCCGTGGGGCATCATCGTCCCGTCGACGACGTAGGTGCCCGTTGCGGATTCGGGGCTGAGGAAGATTTCACCGGCGGGGAGGTTCGAGAACGACCCAGCGTCGGAGATGTCGCCCGTGTCGGCAAGCCACTCGCGGTCACCGCGGACGAAAGTGATGTCCGTACCCTTCTCGGTGGTCACGCGAACTTCGTCGGCGTCGCCGACGGCGTCGAGCATCGCCTCGCTGTGGTCGTAGATGCGGTCGTAGTCGGCGTCGAGGCCGGTGACGAACACGTCTTCGGTGATTCCCGGAAGGGTCGCTCCGCGAGCACCGGCGTCGCAGGCGGTGCCGCGGGCGCGGGTGTGGCTGAGGCTCTTCGTCGTCGGCGCGAGGAAGGCGTCGGATTCGGCCATCGCCGCGGCGACCGGTGCAGGCGGTTCTTCGCCGTGTTGGTTGCCCGGCGGGTACCGGACGATAGACGCGTCGTCGGTCACCTCGCAGGCAACCTCGTAGAGCGCCTCGCCGATGCGCTGGCGCTTGTCGTCGGTGACGACGAGGAGAGATTCGTCGGATTGGAGGTCGAGACACTGATGGACTGCCGTCTGGCTGGCGGCGCGGAGGTCGGAGTCGTCCGTCGTCATGCGACACTCTGCGATACCTGCCGGGTTAGGCGTTCCCATCTGGCCGCCCCCGGTCGGTTCTGTCGTCTATCTGGCCGCCCAGCGTCCCAATCACAACTTCACTCACTTCGGAGAAAATCCAGTGACTCACTCGCCCCAGAGTTAATTTCTGGCCATTAACCATCGAAATAACTATGGTCGCCTACGGTCGTCTCTCATACCATGATACGAGTGGGTGTCAACGGCTACGGTACAATCGGAAAGCGCGTCGCCGACGCGGTCGAGGCGCAACCCGACATGGAGATTATCGGCGTGGCCAAGACGCAACCCAACTTCGAAGCGCACACTGCCGTCAAACGCGGGTACCCGATGTACGCCGCCATCCCCGAACGTGCACCACTGTTCGCCGAGGCTGGCATCGAACTCGCTGGCGAAGTCGACGAACTCGTCGCCGAGGCAGACGTCATCGTCGACTGTACGCCGTCTGGCATCGGTGCGAAGAACCGAGAACTGTACGAGACTCACCACACGCCCGCCATCTTCCAGGGTGGCGAGGACGCCGACGTCGCAGACGTCAGTTTCAACGCACGGTCGAACTACGCCGCGGCACGCGACGCCGACTACGTCCGCGTCGTCTCGTGTAACACGACCGGTCTCTCGCGCATCATCGCGCCCCTCGAAGAGGAGTACGGTGTCGAGAAGGTTCGCGCGACGCTCGTCCGCCGTGGCGGCGACCCCGGCCAGAACTCTCGCGGCCCCATCAACGACATTCTGCCGAACCCAATCAAGGTGCCTTCGCACCACGGCCCCGACGTGAAGACTATCTTCCCGGACCTCGAAATCGACACGCTCGGTCTGAAGGTTCCGGCGACCCTGATGCACGTCCACGCTCTCAACGTCACGCTCGAAGACGACGTGACGGGTGCGCACGTCCGCCAACTGCTCGAAGGCGAAGACCGCATCTACGTCGTCCCGGAAGGCCTCGGCATCGATGGCGCGGGCAAACTCAAGGACCTCGCACTCGACGCAGAACGCCCGCGTGGTGACCTCTGGGAGAACTGTGTCTGGGGCGAGTCCATCGGCGTGAACGGCCGTGACCTCTACCTCTTCCAGGCCATCCACCAGGAGTCCGACGTGATTCCCGAGAACGTCGACGCGATTCGCGCGATGTTCGAACTCGAAGACCAGAAGACGAGCATGGAACTCACCGACCGCAAACTCGGCGTCGGTATCTCCGGCGACCCTTCTGGATTCTCTGAGCAGGCGCGCGCGGAGTTCGCCGACGACTAATCGGCGAATCGTCTGTTCAGCCCACTTTCTCGCGTATTTCGACCACCCACTCCCTCTCGTCTCTCCTCGCCCCGTGTGAGAGCATCCCTTACACGTTCTGTCGTGCGTGTCTGTCGGCCGATTCGACTACAGTGTCTCGAACGAGACGTTTCCAGTTCCTAAGTCCACGACGGCGACGTGGAACGACTCGTCTGCTCCCGGAATCGGCAGTCCACCGGGGTTGATGTGCGTCGTCTTGCCGTGATATTCGAGCGTCTTCTCGTGGGTGTGGCCGCGGAGGACGTAATCGTACGTCTCCGAGTCGACGAGGGCGTCCACGAGACCCGATTCGGTCCCGTGGTAGACGGCTATCTCCTGTCCGTCGAGTGTCAGGTGTGCGAAGTCGTCGTGGTAGGTGCCAATCGACTGGACGATGCCGCGGAGTTTCCACTCGCCGTCGTTGTTGCCGCGGACCGCGTGGAACTCGAAGTCCGCGTCGAACGGCGTGGCCGAGAAGGGCGAGACGATGTCTCCGCAGTGGACGACCACGTCGACGTCTTCTGCTTCGAAGTGTGCTACTGCCGCCTCGACGTAGTCGAGGTTGTCGTGCGTATCGGAGACGACACCGAGTTTCATAGCTGACACTTCGTGGGCATCGGGTTTCAACGTTAGCCGAGGGTTTCTCCCGGTCGGCGCTGCTCTCAGACGCGTTCGACGAGCGTCGCGATGCCCTGTCCGAATCCGATACACATCGTACACAGGCCGTACCGCCCGCCGCAGTCTTCGAGTTGGTACGGGAGTTTACCGAGGAGTGCCGCCCCCGTCGCGCCGAGGGGATGCCCGTGTGCGATGGCCCCGCCCCAGACGTTCGTCTGTTCCCAGTCTGCACCGGTCTCGGCGAGCCACGCACCGATGACCGACGCGAACGCCTCGTTTACTTCGAATCGGTCGATGTCGTCGATGTCCAGCCCGTTTCGGTCGAGAATCTCCTTCGTCGCCGGAATCGGTCCCGTGAGCATCGTCGTCGGGTCGACGCCGACGACGTGGGTATCGACGATGCGGGCTTTCGGTTCCCATCCGTACTCCTCGCAGGCGTCACCGGATGCGACGAGTGTCGCCGCCGCGCCGTCGACGATGCCAGAGGCGTTTCCAGGATGGATGACGCCCTCTCCTTCCTCACGGAACGCGAGCGGAAGGGTTCCAAGCGTCTCCACGTCAGTCGCCGGGCGCGGGTGTTCGTCCTCGGTCACGACGCGAGTCTCGCCGTCCACCGCCACCTCGACTGGGACGACCTGTTCGTCGTACTTCCCGGCGTCGGCGGCACGTCCCCACCGCGACTGCGAGTCGACTGCAATCTGGTCCACGTCGTCTCGCGAGAGTCCCCACTGTTCGGCGATTCGTTCGGCACCTTCGCCCTGCGACGTGAGTTCGTCGTAGTGGTCGAAATACGTTTCAGAGACGTTTGCCGGGTCTGCGAACGTCAATCGGTCGACGGCTGAATCCGACGCCATCGGGACGCGCGTCATGTGTTCGACGCCGCCCGCGACGAGGATATCGTGCATCCCGCCTCTGATTTGGCCCGTGGCGAAGTTGATTGCCTGCTGGCCGGACCCGCACATCCGATTGAGTTGGACGCCCGGAATGGCGTCGCCCCACCCGGCGACCATCGGTGCCAGTCGGCCGATGTTCATCCCCTGTTCACCGATGGGGGTGACGCATCCGTAGATGACGTCCTCTGGGTCTTCGCTGCCCGTGAACCCGACTCGCTCTTCCAGCGCGAGAAGCGGTTTCGCCGCGAGGTCCTGCGGGTGGACGCCGCGGAACGACCCGTTCCGTCTCCCGAAGGGCGTCCGCACGGCGTCCACGATGTACGCATCCTGCATAGTACCGTCCTCAGGACGACCACTCATTATTGTTTGTGTACTATCACGCCGACCCCGTGCTGCGCACTCGGTCCACGTCGTCACACCCACCACCGAAAAAACTCGAAAAGAGCGGTCCTCAGTCCTGTTTCAGCACTTCGACGCCCGCGAGTGGCGCGCCGGTGAGGGCGCGGATGTACGCGCCGCCCGCGATAGAGACGTGGCCGAAGTCAGCCTCGTCCATGCCGTACATCTCGATGGCGCGGGACGTGTCGCCGCCGCCGACGACGGAGAAGCAATCGGTCTCCGAGATGGCCTGAAGCACGCCGACGGTGCCGACGGCGAAGCGTTCGTCTTCGAACAGGCCGAGTGCGCCTTTCACGAAGACGGCCTCGGAGTCGCGGATGATGGGGTCGTATTCGTCGACAGTCGTCGACCCGACGTCGAGGTACGGGCGGTCTTTCTCCGTGATGTTGGCGACGGCGATTTCGCCGCGTTCGTCGTTCTCGTCTTCGTACGCGAGGTCCACGGCGAGTTTGATTTGGTCGCCACGTTCGTCGAGCAGGGATTCGATGGTCTCGCGGTTGGCCTCCCACTGGTCGTCGAAGAAGTCCATGCCTTCGAGGTCGAATCCGACGTCGTTGCCGGCGGCGCGGAGGAACAGTTCGCCCGCGATGCCGCCCAGCAGGAACTGGTCGACCTTGTCGCCGAGGTTGTTCATCACGTCGATGACGTCGGTCGCTTTCGTGCCGCCGACGACCATCGTGACCTGTCCGTCGAACTCACGAGTGGCGATGGAGGAGTTCGCCTCGTACTCGGTTTCCATCACGCGTCCCGCGTAGGCAGGGAGTTCGAGGGCGAACCCGACCAGCGAGGCGTGCGACCGGTGGGCCGCCGAGTAGGCGTCGTTGACGTACGCGTCGAAGTGCGGTGCGAGCGTCTGGACGAACTCGGTGTCGGCCTTGACTTCAGGGTCTTCTTCGGGGAGTTCCTCGTCGCACATGCGTGTGTTTTCGAGGAGGAGAATCTCGCCCGCGTCGAGCGACTCGATGGCGTCGATGGCCTCGTCGCCGTAGGTGTCGGCGACGAATTTGACATCCTTCCCGACGTGGTCGGCCACGATGCCGGCGTGCTGTTCGAGCGAGACGAAGTCGTCGCCGCCGGGTCGCCCCTGGTGGGCCATCAGGACGACGCGGTGGCCTCCTTCGGCGAGTTCTCGAACCGTCTCGGCGTGGCGGTCGAATCGTCGGTTATCCTGTACTGCGCCGTCTTCGACGGGCGAGTTGAGGTCGAGGCGAACGAGGACACGCTGTTCGGATTCGAGGTCGTCGAGGGTCTTGAACGTCATCACGCGAGGGAAGGGTGGCGAGTCACTTAGTCGTGGGCAAAACGGGCGAGAACCGCCTCACTGTTCGGCGAGTTCGACCGTCGCTGTCGGTTCGGCGACGTATCGACGGCCGCCGTCGCGTTCGGTCACGACGATTCTGGCCGCCACCGTGAGTTCCGTCGGCAACTCGTCGTCCGCCAAGAGAAAATGCATGGGGAACTGAGCGAAGTCGGTCTCGTCGAACTCGTCGATTCGGAGAATCGTCGCGTTGCTGTGCCCGTCCTCGACGAACGTAAACGGCGGGAACTCGGTCGTACCCATCTTCCGCACGTACACTCTGGGATGCATCCCGGGAGAACTCGTCGTGAACGCGTACCGAACCGAGTCGAACGCCACTCGGTCGCCCCGCCCGACGTAGACGTCGAACGGAGCCATGTTATTCGAGGATGTGTCGGCGGCGGTATCGACTGTGGTGGCGCTGAACTCGACGAGACGCTCGTCGTCGAGGCGGTAGACGAGAGACGGTTGGCTGCGCATCTCCCCCGCTTCGGGGTCAGAGAGTGGTGTCGGTGATGACGTAACCGGCGCAGTACACCCGGAGAGGGGAACGACCATCGCAGCCAGCCCAGAGAAGAACTGTCGGCGTCGCATCATTCGAGCGTCACGCGCCTGCCGTATCGGTCTTGCGCCGACCGTCTGTACGAACAGGCGGTCAGCCCACCGGGGGTGGGCGGACGTGGAGACGAGACGGGGTTACTGGTGCGTGATGAAGTGTGCGACGTCGAGCATCCGGTTGGAGAAGCCGTACTCGTTGTCGTACCACGTCAGAATCTTGTAGAGGCCGCCGTCGTTGACCTGGTTCGTCGTGTTCAGGTCGACGGTACTGGAGAACGGCAGGCCGAGGATGTCACGCGACGTGACTTCGTCGTCGGTGTAGCCGAGGACGCCCGCCAGCGGACCGGAGTCGGCAGCGGCGCGGAAGGCGTCGTTGATTTCGTCGACAGACGGCTTGTCTTCGAGTCGAACGACGAGTTCGGTGAGCGAGCCGTTCGGAACAGGGACGCGAATCGCCATGCCGTCGAGTTTGCCGTCGAGTTGGGGCAGAATCTCGGTCGTCGCCTGTGCGGCACCCGTCGTCGTCGGGACGATGTTCTCGGCGGCGGCGCGGCCACGACGCTGCTTCGAGTGGGGGCCGTCGATGAGGTTCTGGCTCCCCGTGTACGCGTGAACCGTCGTCAGGAGACCGTTCTCGATACCGAACTCGTCGTCGAGGACTTTCGCCACTGGCGTGACGGAGTTCGTCGTACAGGAGGCGTTCGAGACGATGTCTTCGCCCTCGTACTCGTCGTGGTTGACACCGTAGACGAGCTGCTTGACCGGTTCGTCGCCCTTCGGCGGTGCGGAGATGACGACTTTGTCTGCGCCCGCGTCGAGGTGGGCCGAGGCGTCTTCTTTCGTCCGGAAGATGCCCGTACACTCGAGTGCCACGTCGACGTCGAGTTCGCCCCACGGCAGTTCTGCCGGGGACTGGACGTTGTACAGTCCGACCGACGTGCCTTCGATGGTCAGGGAATCGCCGTCACGTTCGACGCCGTCGAGGTGCCCCATGACGGAGTCGTACTTCGCCAGATACGCCATGTCGTCGAAGTCCATGACGTCGTTGATGGCGACCAGTTCGGCCTTGGGGTTGTCGAGGACGGCACGGAAGATGTTCCGACCGATTCGGCCGAATCCGTTGAGTGCCACCCGCACCACGTCCGACTCGTCCACGTTCTCGCCCGCGCTGAGGTAGGATTTTTCACTCATGTTCGAGTAGTATCCACGTGAATATCCCTCAGCCAACAGTATATCTGTTTCGGTAAATCCGATTGAATCGAACGTTACCTTTCACCATCAATCAAAAACACTTCAGAAACGAGCACAATCAGTCACACGTACACCTCGACTGCCAGACCGAGGGACGGCGTGTAGACGGGTTCTCCCGGTCAAATCATGCCGATTCACTGCCAGATGACTGTCACAGGCAGAAACGTTTTATCCTCCGATTTCATAGCGGCCCCCATGGTCAGAGACGACCGCGACGACCCGTTCGACAACATCTTCGATGAAATCGAACGGATGATGAACGACATGACTGGAGGAGACGCTGGATTCGCCTCCGAAACCCACATCGACGTGTACGATGAGGGTTCTACACTCCGACTCGTCGCGGACCTTCCAGGCGTCGACAAAGACGCTATCGACCTCAAGTGCGATGGAGAGACGCTGACTATCAGCGCCGCCGGTGACCGCCGCGAGTTCGACGAACGCATCCGCCTTCCGGTACGCGTCGACGAACACTCTGCGACGGCCACCTTCAACAACGGTGTCCTGCAAGTCACGTTCGACCGCGCTGAGGATTCTGCCGCCATCGACGTCGAGTAATCGGCGACCGAGACGGCAGCGTCACGAGTTTTTCGCGACCCGCTCGACCAGCGCCGCCAGTCTGTCGAAGAAGTCGTCGTCGTACTTCGCGTCGTCGTCGATGGTCGGGCGGGCGTTCGTCTCCGAGACGACGACCCGTCCGTTCGATTCGAGGAGGTCCACGCCGAGGTAGCGAATGCCGAGTTCGTCGGCCACGGTTTCGGCGATTTGGCGGTGTCGCTCCGGCAGGTCGACGCCGACTGCGTCGGCCCCGCGGTGGACGTTGTGTTTCCACCGCCCGTCCGCACGTGCGCGGTCGGAGAGGCGTCGTTCGACCGCACCGACGACAGTTCCGTCGACGACCATCGCTCGGTAGTCACGCGCGTCGGGAAGCCACTCTTGGACGAGATAGGACTTGTCGCCGGTCGCCCGGTAGTCGTGGACGAGGTTCAGGTGGTCCACGAGACCCGACAGTGAATCC
>NZ_LOPV01000090.1 GCF_001469865.1 Haloferax profundi | reverse complement strand
GGGTCGTGCGCCTTCGCGATACCGACGCCGCGAGTCGTCGAGTTCGGCTTGACGACGACTGGGTAGTCGAGGCCCGCCTGCTCGATGGCGTCCATGAGTGCTGCGTCGTCGGTCGGATTCGAGACGTAGACGCTCTCGATGACAGGGATGTCCGCCCGCGAGAGCGCTGCGACGACGCCGGCCTTGTTCCGCGAGGTGAGTACGTCTTCGCGGGTGTTCACCCACGGAATGTCGTGACGAGCGTCGACGACACCGCCTTCCATCACTCGCGAGGGGAAGACGAACCCCACGTCGAACTCGTCGGTCGGCGGCGTCGACAGGTCGAGGGCGAACTGTTTGGCGCGGAGGTGTCCGACGTCGATGCCACGTGCGGCTAGCGGGTCGCGCATTCGCTCGAACGTCTCGCTACTAGTCGCCACCGCCAACCGAAGCATACGCTACGTGGAGTGTCGCTGGTGCAAAAGTGAGGTGGTTCGCGCGAACTGACGTGCGACGTTACGCGACGAGCAGTTCTTCGCCGCGGTCGACCACGATGCGGCACGGCGGCGACATCTTGTTGTAGGCACGGCGGAAGGCGTCCTTCGCGATTTCCGCGTCCTCGACGTCGCAGTAGATGGTAAAGACCGTCTCGCCCTTGGGGATGCGTGCGGCGGTGCCGACGACCTTCCCGAACGACTGGCGCATTCCGTCAGAGACACGGTCTGCACCCGCACCGGTTGCCTGCTTGTTCTCGCGGATGACGTGGTGCGGGAACTTGCGCAGGATCATCTTGTACTGCTTCTCGCCAGCGTTCTTGAGCATGAGACGGTTGGCAGAGAGGCGTGCGGATTCGAGCGAACCGTGGCGAATCTGGACGTCCTCTTCGACCTTCAGGGAGATCTGGACAGGGTAGTCCTCGGGGTCCGCCTGCAGGTCGCCCATGTTGTGCTGTGCGATCTTGGAACCGGGAATTCCCGTGATGTACTCGCGTCGCGTGTACGCCGGGTTCTTGATTTCCCGGTACATAGAGGCGGGTTTGTCTGACATGGTTACTTGTGAAACCGAAGGGTCAGGCGGGCTAAAAACGCTTCGAAGCTTCATTCGGCCAACGGGCCGTGTGAGCGACTCACACGACCGACGTCGTCGGATGCCGAACTCGCGTGCCCCTCGGTATCGATGGACAGTCTTATCAGATATCTTCACATCGACGTAGACGATGTTGCTCGTCTGCGATACGATGGTCTCCGACGGCCCGTCGTACTTCACCGACGCACTCGCCGACCTCGCACTCGACGGCCGCGACGGGGTCGTTCACTCACTCCCCGGCGACGGTCTCCCGACGCTCTCGGACGTCGATGCCGTCGTCGTCACCGGGAGTACCGCGGGCGTCTACGAGGCCGACGAGCGTCCGTGGATAGCCGATGGTCGCCGTCTCGTCCGCGAACTCGTCGCACGCGAGATTCCGACGCTCGGCGTCTGTTTCGGTCACCAACTCGTCAACGACGCACTCGGCGGGACCGTCGAAGCGGGCGACCAGAAACGCGGCATCGTCGACGTAGAACTCGACGACGACCCGGTTTTCGAGGGCGTCTCCGGTCGAATTCCGATGGTCCACGGCGACTACGTGGTCTCGCCCGGCGACCGGATGGAGACGATTGCCTCGGCCGGCTACTACGACCACCTCGCAACGCGCCACGAATCTGCGCCCGTCTGGACGGTCCAGTACCACCCCGAGTTCACCGGGACGCTACTCGACCGTATCGCCGACGACTTCGGGTGGCCGGACGACGAGGACCACCGCGACTTCGCCGAGGTGACTGCCGCGAAGACAGTCGAGAACTTCGCGTCGCTCGCGGGTCTCGACTGATTACTCGTCTGCCGTCGGGTCGTCGCTCTCGTTTTCTCCACTGGTCTCACTTTGTCCGTCGCTCCCGCTTTCTCCGCTGGTCTCGTCTTCGCCCCCGTCGTCCTCGGCAGAACCGTCTTCGACTGGTGGCGCGCCCGTCTCCGGGTCGAGCGCGACGAATTCGAGGCCTTCCCGGTCGAGTAAGTCTGCTGCTCTGTCGGTAATCGATGGCGCGACGAGGATGCCACGGACCGGTTCGTCGTCGCCGAACTCGCGGTGGAGGGCGTCCACGTACCGCCGGAGTTGACTCGCCGCAGCGGGGCCGACCCGCCGTCGCTTCAACTCCACGACGACGGGTACTTCGTCCGCGTCTTCGCCGAAGATGTCGATGGGTCCCGCGTCGCTCTGTCGTTCAGTTTCGAGGGGTTCGAAGCCGGGTTCGAGAATCGACGGATTCGCGAGGATGTGCTGTCGCAAGTCCTCTTCGCTTCCGGTGAGTTCCAAATCGCTTCGGTCGTTCACGCCGTAGGCCGAACACTGGTCGACCCGTTCGAAGTGCACGTCGAGTCGTTCGTCCGGGTTCGACCTGCGACTACGGATACGGAGGCGTCCGTCGCGGATGCTGGCGGAGTGGGTACACCCCGGCGGTTGCCAGTTGACGGGCGTCCGCTTCTCGTCGGTGTGGACGAGGATGGAGCCATCGGGTTTCAGAATCACCAGTCGGTCACCGGGGCCGAGTTCGCTCGTCGCGCGCCCATCGTAGTCCACGGTACAC
Source organism: Haloferax profundi (assembly GCF_001469865.1). Lineage (GTDB taxonomy): Archaea > Halobacteriota > Halobacteria > Halobacteriales > Haloferacaceae > Haloferax > Haloferax profundi. The sequence goes on along the minus strand of NZ_LOPV01000090.1, from coordinate 8,465 downwards.
CGTCCGAACACGGTAATCATGTCCTCGCGCTCGAAGGCCGCTTCGAGGTGGACGAGGGCGTCGCGGTGCGTCGGCCGGTGGAGTGTGTTCACCGTCATCCGGGTGTCGCCCCGCGATTCGTGGTCACCGGACATAAGCCCCGCGTCGTGGTCGGGATATTCCGGTCTGCTGGCACGCTTATGCCCTCTCCATGCGTATATTTACCATGGCCCCTGAATACCCCGAAAGCAACCGAGTCGGGATGTCCGACGACGAGATGGACCAGATGCTCACAGAGAGGGGTGTCGGCGTCCTCTCTCTGGCCGACGACAACGTCGCGTATGGAATCCCCCTCTCGTTCGGGTACGACGCCGAGTTGAATCGGCTCTACTTCGTCTTCCTCCGCCCCGGAGAGACGTCCCGAAAAGAAGACTTCGCCGAGCAAACGTCTCGAGCGAGTTTCACCGTCTGGGACTGCCCGTCGCGCTACGAGTGGAAGAGCGTCGTCGTCGAAGGCGAACTGCACCCAATCGCAGACGACGAGTGGTCACGCGTCAACGATGTCCTCGACGACAACGCGTGGTACCCGAGTCTCTTCTCGGAGACCGAACCCATGCAGGATATGCTCGGGTGGGAGCTCCGCGTCGACCACCGCTCCGGCCTCCAGCGCCGCAGCGCGTGACCATCGCGTCTGCGCAAGTCAAATGCACGGGCGCGATTCCTCTTTTGTCTCCTCTCTCGTCAGTCCACCTGTGAATCGTTCGAAATGGAGCGTTCTCGGAATCATCGCTGTGTCAGAGTTGTTCGTGATGTCGCTGTGGTTCAGTGCCAGCGCCGTCGCCCCGCAACTCGCCGTGGCGTGGGGGCTCTCACTCGAGCAGGCGGCGTGGTTGACGACTGCGGTCCAACTCGGGTTCGTCGTCGGCGCACTCGCGTCTGCCGTCCTCACGCTTTCCGACCTCGTCCCCCCGCGTTACCTCCTTGCTGGGTCTGCGCTCGTCGGCGCTGCTGCGACGGTGACGCTCGGCACCGTCGTCCAGTCGCCGTCCGTCGCACTCGGACTCAGATTTCTCACGGGCGTCGCGCTCGCCGGCGTCTACCCGCCAGGGATGAAACTCGTCGCGGGATGGTTCCGCGAAGAGCGAGGGCTGGCTATCGGGACGCTCATCGGTGCGCTCACCGTCGGGTCTGCACTTCCCCATTTACTCCGGGCCGTCGGTGGTATCGACCGACCCCGACTCGTTCTCCTCGGTGCTGCGGCGCTCGCGACGGTCGGTGCCGTTACCGTCCTTCGCGTGAGTCCGGGACCATACCAATCACCGGCGGCCCCGTTCGACCCCACCGCAGTCCGACGTATCCTCCGTGACCCGCCGACGCTCCTCGCCAACACGGGGTACTTCGGCCACATGTGGGAACTGTACGCCGTCTGGACGTGGCTTCCGTTGTTTCTCACGCTCGCGTACGACGCGTCTGACCATCCGCTTGCGACCCCAGAGGCCGCCGCGTTGACCGCGTTCGGAGCAATCGCCATCGGTGGTATCGGAGCACTCGTCGCCGGACGCGCAGCCGACGTATGGGGTCGAACGACCGTTACCGCCGCGAGCATGGTCGTGAGCGGCATCGCGAGCCTCCTCGCGGGTCTCGTCTTCGGCGCGTCGCCCCTCGTGGTCGTCCCCTTCGTCCTCGGGTGGGGGTTCGCCATCGTCGCCGACTCGGCGCAGTTCTCCGCGGCAGTCTCCGAACTCGCAGACCCGAGTTATCTGGGCACGGCGCTCACGCTCCAGACGGCCTTCGGGTTCTTGCTGACCGTCGTCTCGATTCAACTCACGCCTCTCGTCGCCGACATCGTGGGGTGGCAGTGGGCGTTCGCCCCGCTTGCACTCGGGCCTGCGATTGGGACGCTCGCGATGTGGCGACTTCGGCGACACCCTGGCGCAGCGAAGTTAGCCGGCGGACGCGGGTGAAGCGGAGACTGTCCGGTGCTGATTCGACTTCCGACGACACTCTCCGCTCCCGGACTCTCTCACTGACGGTATCGTTATCCAGTATCCGGGCGTATCCGTACACCATCAGATGCGCCGGATGACGCTCGACGAAGGACGGAAACTCGCGACGGCAGTGCGAACGCCGAATCCGTCACTGTCCGGTGCTCGTCCCGACCCGTCGCCGGCGATTCTCGACCTCGTCGAGAGACCATTCCGCGACGTCGCCGACGCGCACGAACGACTGTCGGCCCTCGAAGCACTACTCTACGAGCGTGAAGACCGCCGCGCCGCGTTCTTGACTATCTACGCCCGTGTGACCGCCGAAGTCCACGACGGACTCGCGCACGACACGTTCGACGACCCGGCATGGGTCGCCGAGTACCTCGTCACCTTCGCTGACCACTACCGGCGGGCGTTCCACGCGTTCGAGCGTGGCGTGCTCGACGAGGTTCCCGACCCGTGGCGTCTCTCGTTCGAGACGTCGCTCCGTGGGGACGCCCTCGTGACACAGGACGTCCTCCTCGGCATCAACGCGCACGTGAACTACGACCTCGCGCTGGCGCTCTCTGAAGTCGGCATCGACCCCGACAGACGACGCAAGTACGCCGACCACAGACGTATCAACCGCGTCTTGCGCAGTCTCGTCGACGACGAACAGGACCTCATCGCCGCGCGCTACGCCGACGGCGTGGCCGACATCGACGAGTCTCTCGGACGACTCGACGAGACGCTCTCGTTCCTGACGCTTCGCGAGGGGCGACGGAACGCGTGGCGTGGTGCAGTCGTCCTCACCGATGGTCGGTACGGCCCTCTCAAACGCGCAGTCCGGTGGTATCTCAACAGTCTCTCGATGGGTGCTGGCCACTTCATCCTCGCACCGACGGCGAACACCGCGGTCCGAAGGCGGCTGAAACGGCTCGAAGACGGCGACGACGGCCCATAGTCGTGGCAGGGGTGCGACCCGCCAGACGGACTGTCCACGGGGGATATATAAACCACCCCAGATAGCGCGGTGCTGGATACCTCCGGATACCGTCCGTCTATTGTAGTATGAACTCGTCCACGACGCTCGCCGCAAACGGAATTGGAGGCTTCGACTCGCAGCACCAGGACGCCGCCGACACGTCCGTCGTCCTCTCTGCTCTCAGTGACGACGACAACAGACGTATCCTCGCAGCGTGTGACGACGCCCCCCGGACCGCACAGGAGTGTGCCGAGGTGTGCGACATCCCGCTGTCGAGCGTCTACCGCAAACTCAGCCAACTCTCCGAGGCGTCGCTCCTCGACGAGGGGCGTCGAATCCAGACGTCGGCCCACCACCCACGAGAGTTCTCGACGCGCTTCGACACGCTCTCGTTCTCGTTCGGTGACTCCGGCGTCTCGGTGGACTTCCGACAGGTCGCGACTGACGGCGGCGAAGACTCAAAGGAGCGCTGAGACCGATGTCTGCTCGACGTCCCCCCGCGCGAGACTTCGGCGAGTTGTTCGTCGAACTCACCGGCCAGACGACGCTGACCGAACCGCAAGACACCATCGCCAGTGTCGTCACCGAACTCCGAACAGAAGACATCGAGATGATGGAGGACATCGCGTCGACAGTCCTCGAGACCGGAATGGAAGACGCACTCGAATCCCCAGAGGTAGACTAATGATGGCTGGAACGACGGCAGACGAATTCGAGTTCGAATGCCCACAGTGTGGTGAACAGTTCGAAGTCAACGACGGGATGCGCGAGGCACTCCTCGAACGCGGGTGCCCAGTCTGTACGTCTGCGGTCACAGAGACTGCGTTCTCTTCGCTGTCGTCTCGGTGAACATCTCTCTCCCGGGTCTCTTACGTCTCTTCGCTGTCGTCTCGTCTCGGTCTATTCTCGAAACAGTAGGCTACATATACGAGTGCTATCTCTACTATCAACAACGATGACCGACACGACAGACTACACCTTCGTCTGCCCAGAGTGTGCGGAGTCTATGGTGGTCAACGCTCCCATGCGTGATGCACTCATCGACAACGGGTGTGTCATCTGTGGGTCGTCCGTCTCCGACCAGTCGTTCTCTCACGCCTGACCTGTCGTCTCGATTCTGGTCCCCTTTCTGGCTGTCTCGGAGTCGCTACCGAGCGATGCGACCCGTCTGGCGGGTGATATTTGCCTCCGGACCGGTCGCGATGCGAGAAGTAACAATGATTACGTCCCCCGCGAGTCAGGGCATACGAACCAATGTCTCTGGACCAACAGACCAACCTCTCGTTCGACGACATCGCGGAGGTTCTGGCGCGCCACGAGACGGGTGTGTTGTCGCTCGCGAAGGACGATGAACCCTACGCAATCCCCATCTCCTACGGCTACGACCCCGACGGTGGCCAGTTCTACTTCCGACTCGTCTCGACACCAGAAAGCGAGAAACGTCAGTTCCTCACCTCCTCCCCACGCGCTCGCCTCGTCGTCCACGAATCGAACGGTGAAATCTACCGGAGCGTCATCGCGGAGGGTGCCCTCGAACGGGTCGACCCGAGCGAGATGACGGTCGAACGAATCGTGCAGTACGGGGAAGCCAAACGACCGCTGTTCGAGATTTGGGGCGAGACGAAGCGTGACCTCGACATCCAACTCTTCGAACTCGACCCAGACAATCTGGGCGGGCGAGAAGTTCGCGTCGACCCCGAAGAGGACGTCGAATGAACGCCCTTATCGGCGCTGAATCTGCTTTCGAACATCGACTGCGGGCACCATCGACGACCACCACCTCGGTCGAACCCACACCGCGTCGAATCGAGTAACACACTCATGTCTGCTGGGATTCGCGCAACCGTCGAATTCGACTCTCCGTCTGTCTGTCAAATCGCGTCGATTGCCTACTCGACGGAGTCAGTCGTCAGCTCCGTCTCGACGAGCGTCGCACCGACACCCGAGTCTGTAAGTGTCACCGAGTTCGTCGTCGACGCCGAGGACACACCCGACGATATCGCGCTCGAACCCATCTTCTCGTACGGGAACAAGCACCTCTTTCGAATCGCTCACGATGGCGGCGTGAACTGTCCGTGCGAGTGTCTCGGCGAGTTTGGGTGTCCAATCGACCGCTACTTCACACAGCGCGGGACGCTGACCCTCGTCTTCCACGCTGCGGACTACGAACAACTCCAGGGCGTCATCGGGGAACTTCGCGAGCGATTCCCCGAGGTTGACATCAAACGACTCGTCAGGTCTCCGACGGGTGACGCACCCGAAGACAACGTCTTCGTCGACCGGGGAAAACTCACCACGCGGCAACTCGAAGTCCTCCAGACCGCCTACGAGATGGGCTACTTCGAGCGTCCGCGACGCGCAAATGCGACAGAAGTGGCGGCCGCCCTCGACATCAGTCAATCGACGTTCTCGGAACATCTCGCCGCCGCTCAGACGAAACTTCTCGGCGACGTTCTCGAAGAAGGATAGCGGCCGTGCTCGGCGGGAGTATATAAACGTCCCCGGATATCGTGGTTGTCCGTTGGTCTACGTACGGTGACTCTATTGAGATATGAGTCAGGCATCGCTTCCATCGTCCGTTCGCTCTCACACTCGCAGTTCCTCCGACGAAATCGTCGTCGACGACCAAGAGCGGATGGACGTCCTCTTCGACGCACTCGACGACGAAAACTGCCGGTGCATCCTCGAAGCGACTGACGGAACTGCGCTGTCTGCGAGCGAAATCGCCGAGTCGTGTGACCTCCCGCTGTCGACCACCTACCGGAAACTCGACCCACTCGCCGAGGCGGGTCTCCTCTCGAAGCGACTTCGCATCTCTCGGGCCGGAAAGCACACAGCCGAATACGAACGCGCTGTCGACGACGTGACCGTCTCCGTCTCGCCGTCCGGATTAGAAGTTCGTGTCACCCCCCGCGACGTCGCACAGGAATCGACTGTCACCGCGTGAGGCGACTCTGTTTCTTCTGCCGCTTTCATCTCTCGAGGTAGGTCGGTACGAGAGAGTCTCACAGCTTCCTCAAATATTGTTAACACTTAGCACGGAGTGTCTTCTAGAGGGAGGTGACAACAGAGATGGCTCTACAAGTCGCGTGTAACACGGCCGTTTCAGGGTGCGTGTTCATGATGCGTACCGAAGACGAGGATAAAGACAGACTCCTGCGCGAAGCACGAGACCACGTCCGCGAGCAGCACGGGAAAGAGTTCACCCTCGAAGAAATCGAAGAACAGTTCGTGAACGAAGTCACAGTGGAAGTCGAACCCTGAGACGGCTTCCACCCCTCTTTTCGGTCGGTAGGGACTCGCCGCTCGACAGTCGGGTGAGTCTCGTCGGATTGTGAACTTCGCTCCCAGCAACGCTGCTCGTGTGTTCAACTCCGCTCGCGAGCAGTTTCACTGCTCACGTTGTTCGCAGGAAAATGCCGCCTCCCGGATTGTGAACCGAGCGAAGACTCGCTTCGCTCGTCTTCTCGGGTTCAAACCGGTCGGGTCGCATTCTGGATTTCACCGCGACTCGCTCCGCTCGTCGGGTTGAAATCACAGAAGTGCCGCCTCCCGGATTTGAACCGGGGACAGCTCGATCTTCAGTCGAGTGCTCTCCCAGTCTGAGCTAAGGCGGCGCAACTCGGTAGACGTGCAGGGGAGAAAAAACGATTTCGGATTCCCGCGCTAGGCATCGCCGTGTTCTGGTGGCTCCCACCCGGTGACTTCACTCGGGATGAGTTCGCCGTTGACGTTCCAGTCCCGTGGACGGAACGCGATGGCACCGATGGTCGCGTAGAACCCCGCCACGATTGCGACGACGACTGGGCCAGGGATACCCCCGATGCCCGCATTGGCGACGAGACTCGTGTGGTCCGTGTACGTCGTCAACTGGATAACCCACGCGACGAGCATCACGAGGAACAGCGGGAGGTACACCCGCCGGAGTCGGTGGGCGACCGCCTCTTCGAACGGTATCTTCATGTTCGGCGTGCGGTAGTCACCACCCAGTTTCTGTCGCCAGTTCTCGTCGACGACACCCCCCTCAGGGTCCAGTGCGTACGCGAACACGTTCTGTTGGAACATCCGAACGCGGGACCGCCAGATGTCGTACGCACGGAACCGGCGAGACTCGATTCCGAGGAAGATGCTCAGCGTCACGAGACCGAGCAGGATGATGTAGTGCGGGTGCGACTGTGCGGAAAACGACCACGTGAGAATCCCGGCCATCAACGTAATTGCCCAGTTGCTCGTCCGGTCGAGTCGCTCTCTCCAGGACTTCATCCGGTGTATCTCTCCGCGGTACAGGTGGGCGAACGACGAACCCGGACCCATCGTCTCGTCGAAGAGGTCCGCACCGATGTGGGAATCGGGTGGTTTCGGGTGGGACTTTCGCTCCCTCTCGGCAGGCATTGTTGTTCGTTTGATGCACAACTACGGAGACGTATGAAGCTTCTGGGTGCTCAGAACCTACGCTAGTCATGGAGAATTGTGCACTTTTGAACTTCTAACTCTGCGACGGATGGCGCTGTCGCTCACCGTCTAGAAAATAATTCTCGAAAGTCGATACGTCTGCGGTTACGAGTCTGTCCCGAGTTAGAGGCGCTTGACGTTCGTCGCGCGCGGGCCCTTGGGGGCGTCTTCGATGTCGAACTCTACTTCCTGACCCTCTTCGAGGTCCGGGCCGCCAACGTCTTCCATGTGGAAGAACACGTCATCGTCCGCGTCGTCGGTAGAAATGAAACCGTAGCCGCCAGTGTCGTTGAAGAAATCAACCTTACCTTTCGCCATTGCCTTTGTACAACGGCCCTGTGGACGGTTAACCCTTCCGCATACCCCTATCGTATCTCACTATTCACTAGCCAGCGCCGATACGCGCCGCTCTCGGCGGGTGAAAAACGGAAGAAAGTTCGTCAGTGTGTGAAGTTACCGGCGGTGAACGAAGACCTGCTTAGAGGCGGGTGACGTTCGTCGCGCGGGGACCCTTGGGGGCCTGTTCGATGTCGAATTCGATCTCCTGACCCTCTTCGAGGTCCGGGCCGCCAACGTCTTCCATGTGGAAGAACACGTCGTCGTCCGCGTCGTCAGTAGAAATGAAACCGTAACCGCCAGTGTCGTTGAAGAAATCAACTTTACCTTTCGCCATTGCCTTTGGATTCAACCACGTCGGACGTATAAGTCTTGTGAAGCCAGGAACGAGAGGGCGAAATTGGTGCACCCCGCGCTCTCGTCGGTCCCTCGTTTTCGTTCTGGAGCCCCAGTGACGACTGTAACCGTCCGATGACGACCGTTCCGATACGACCTAAATCGAGTCTCACACGACGTGCACCGGCACGTCTGTACGACCGACGACACGCTTCGTGGTCGACCCGAGGAGTGGTTTGTCCGGGTCTCGCTGCCCGCGTTTTCCCATCACGACGAGGTCGATACCCTCCTCGTCGACGTACTCGAGTATCTCCTCTTCTGGGATTCCAGACCGCACGACGACGGTACACTCGACGTTCGCGTCTGCGGCGAGTTCGTGGACCTTCTCTGCGAATTTTCGCCCCTTCTTCGTC
>NZ_LOPV01000089.1 GCF_001469865.1 Haloferax profundi | reverse complement strand
CCACGAGTGCTGCGGCTCACGAGTCCTGAACCGAACGCGAGTGGTGAAGCCACTCGCCGTAAATGAAGAAAGCCCACCGGACGCGTGTCCGGTGGGCTTTCGATGCATATGAGTAGGGGCGGCGAACTGGATTTCCCAGAGGATCGCTCACTCCAGTACTGACCAGAACGCAGGTGAGCTTAACTTCCGTGTTCGGGATGGGTACGGGTGGAACCTCACCGCTCTGGCCGCCTTAATTCCGATCGATGGAATCGAACCATCGTCATACCAATATCGGTGGCGTCTGACTAATGTACGTGCAATCCAGTTTGCGCCTGGACCCGTTCCCGGATCTCAGTGCGTATGAATGTGGCTTGGTCTGTTAGTGCTCGCGGGCTGAACAACTCGTTGCCTCGTTGCGTACACCCCGAGTCTATCGAACTCGTCTTCTACGAGTGACCTCAGTGGAACTTCTTTTCCGTGTAGGTTTCGAGCTTAGATGCTTTCAGCTCTTACCCTGCGGTGCGTAGCTGCCCGGCAACTGCCCTCTCGGACAACCGGTACACCAGTGGCACCCATTCGTAGTTCCTCTCGTACTATACGAACGTTCACGTCATGTTCCTAAACACCCCCAATAGATAGCAGCCGACCTGTCTCACGACGGTCTAAACCCAGCTCACGACCTCCTTTAATAGGCGAACAACCTCACCCTTGCCCGCTTCTGCACGGGCAGGATGGAGGGAACCGACATCGAGGTAGCAAGCCACCGGGTCGATATGTGCTCTTGCCGGTGACGACTCTGTTATCCCTAAGGTAGCTTTTCTGTCATCTACGGGTCCCATGAATGAACCTCGTAGGTTCGCTAGACCACGCTTTCGCGTCAGCGACACTCGTTGGGAATGTCACTGTCAGACTTCCGTTTGCTCTTGCGCTCTTCCACGAGTTTCCGACTCGCGTGAGGAAATCTTTGGGCGCGCTCGATATCTTTTCGAGCGCGTACCGCCCCAGTCAAACTGCCCGGCTACCGGTGTCCTCCGCCAGGAGTGAGAGTCGCAGTCACTAACGGGTAG
>NZ_LOPV01000088.1 GCF_001469865.1 Haloferax profundi | reverse complement strand
TTCGTAGTGCGAAACTTCATTACCGATTTGCTTCTTAGTACTCATTGTAGTTTACCTGAAGGCGCCTACTCAGCGTCTTCTTCCGACACCACGACTCTCCAGCCGTGGCTCTCACCGACTCCAACCAACTCATTCTGCGCACGCCTTTCGCGCCTTCACGAGCGCCCCGCAGGGCGCGGAAGGCGTGCGCTCGACGATGGAAACACAGCCAGCACCGCGCGACTCGACCTGCCCGCAGCGAGCGGCCAGCACACAAGCCGGTTTCGCGTCCGACGACCGAGTCTACGAGGGCGTCGTGACCGACAGCGCGCTTGGTGCTGGCGCACCGGGAAGGTGCGAGTGAAGCGAGACGCGACCCCAGGAGCGGCTCGTCGCGAACAGCGAGCAACGCGAGTCGTGAGCACGGAGGGCACAGGGCGGCGAGCGGGGCGTGCCGTGACGGCGGCCGGTAAACCCACCGAGATATATTAAGCAGGAACGTGAACTATCACTATGCCCCAACCAGATGACCCCGCTGTCGAAACAATCGACATTGAGGGAATCAAAGAGTACCTCGCTCAAACGGAGGTCATCTTCGCAGTTCTGTTTGGGTCGCATGCGAGAGGGACGGCAGACGAGTCATCTGATGTCGACATTGCGCTCCGTTTCCCCGAGGAGATGTCCGAAGCCGAGCGGTTCCGTCGACGCAACCGTATCGATGCTGACTTGCAATCGTACGCCGACGGGTTCGTCGACGTAAGCGACATTGAATCATTGCCAACTCACGTTGCCCATGCAGCACTCCGAGATGGTGTTCGTATAGCTGGCGACGAGAGAGAGGTGAATGCCTATAAGCAACGTGTCGACACGGAATACGACGCAAGTGCGAGTGAGCGAGAACAGGAACGTCGAGAGTTCATTGACCGGCTTGCTCGTGGAGACGTCTAGATGGTCGACGAGGACATTGTTGTCGACAAACTCCGTTTCATCAACGAGTACACGAACGATCTGAAGCAGATGCGTGGAATGTCCAAATCGGAATACGTCGAAGACGTCGTTATCCAGCGTGCTGTTGAGCGGACGTTCATGAATCTCATCCAATCCTGTATCGACCTCGCCCAACACATCCGCGCTTCAGAGAGTCTCTCTCCAAGTGGGACATCAAAGAACGAGATTGAGTCGCTTGGGAATGCAGAAATAATCTCACGCGATGTGCAAGAGCAAATAGAAGAAGCAGTTGGGTTTCGGAATATCCTCGCTCACCGGTACGGTGATGTGAATCACGACGTCGTCTATTCTGTTTTACATAACGACCTCCACTGGTTCGACCAATTCCAGCAGGAGATTGCGCAGTGGCTTCAGCAACGATACTAATTCTGTCGCGGTGGCTCTCACCAGAATCGTGAGCATAGAGGGCACAGGGGGGCGAGCGGGGCGTGCCGTAACGAAGCGTCCGTTCAACCAGAGTTGACGCTCAGACGGACAGACTTAGACAGACGAGAACTACGTGCGAAAACAGATTACTCGTGCTCAAGTGCCGCGTAGATTTCGGCATGACGACGTCCATCGAGTTTCCCCATTTCTAGGGCAATTTCACGGCGTTCCTCGTCACTCTCAGCCGACTTGTACCGTTCGTACAGTCGGCGGACTTCTTCGTCAACCGGAGTCGAGGAATCGGTGCTGGACGCCATGTCTGTATCGAAGGTACTCATTATATCCCTAAATCAGTTACGACGGGCACACGCTCGGAAGTATATGACTGCTGTTTGGATGTCAACAGCTGCTTCGTCGGTTGCAAAGCGGTGCAGCAATGCACGAATTTCGTCACCATAATCGAACAGATATCCATTCAACATGTAGAAGACGACCACCGTTCTGAGTGCTGTTCGCTTGTTCCCATCAACGAACGGGTGGTCGGCAACGAGAAGTCGCATCAGATGCACTGCTTTTTCATGAACCGTCTCAGGAACCTCTCCAAAGAATCCTTCTGAAACGTACTGGAGTACAGATTCAATCGCATCTGCTGACCTAACTCCCGACTCCGTAATATCGCCTTCATCGACAATTTGCTCGTGGAGCTCAAGAACGAGCTCAACCGAGGGGTAGGCGACATTGTCAGTCACGTCTTTGAGTCTCTCTTAGCATCCAATAGTCGTTGCTGTTGAGTGATTTGACCTCTACAAGCCATCGGATACCGACTTGTGTTTGTACGCCGACGGCTTCGTTGGGTTAAGCGACATTGAGTCACTATTTGTTCCCGTACTCCGGGGTCGAAGTCGGCTAGGTGGCTATCTGCTTCAGATAAAATCTTGACGCCTGTCATTCACGCTCGGTCGTCGTCAAGCGAGGTCGTCTTGCCCGTCTCACGCTGTTTCCGACTTTCGGCAAGGTCTGCGAGCGTCTCTTCGGATAGTTGCACAGAGGGATCAAGCCAGTCTCGGAGTGCATCACGAATTGCTTCCGACCGGGAGGTGTACCCACGTCGGGCAAATTCCTCGTCGATTGCGTCGACCATCGCAGTGGGAACTCGGACATCAATTTTTGTGGTCCCACCGTCTCCGTCTCTGCCGTCTCCGGTGTTAGTACTCATGTGGTGTGAGACGTGTGTCTCACAAATGAACCCACAGGGTGGTAGACTCTTAACCAACGAATGTTGGTTGAGACTATTGAAGCGAATACACTGCACCCTTCGCAGACCCGACGTAGGCCTGGTTTTCGTCAACCGACAGGTCAGTTAGTTGGGTTCCATCCTCGAACGCCCATTGCTGCTCACTTGTCGTCACATCGAGTGAGAACTTGAATCGGTTTCGTGGGTCGTCTCTTCCCCACGAATCAATGTACAAAGAATCAGCTACAGTTGCAGACGGTATCACGCCCTCAACACTCTCTTTGGGAGTCCACGTCCAATTGAGACCGCCTCCCTCAGTATCGAAAGCCCGCACTGTGCTTCCACCGGCAAAGAGAACACCGTCCTGGACTGGCACCCGTGGGACGAACCCTGACTCGTCTGCCTGCCACTGTTGTTTACCACTTTCTGGATCGAATGCGGCGATATGTTCGCCACCGACGTAGAGCGTGCCATCGTTGAGCGTCGTTGATGTCGTGATCCATTCATCGTGACTCCATTTTTCCTCACCCGTCTCGCTATCCAGTGCAACGAGTTTTCCACGAACATCACCCTCGTCAGCGACGAAACAGACTGTCTCGTCGGTAGCTGCAATTGTCCGGTACGAATAGTCTTCAACTTCTGCAGTCCATCGCTGCTTACCGGTTACTGTATCGTACGCATAGAGCCGGCCGTATGTTGGAACGTACATCGTCTCAGTAATCAGGTGTCCACCAGACGGGTCACCAATTTCACCGGACCATTGCTCCGATCCATCAGCGACGGAGAGTGCATAGAGTGTCTGACCTTCATCTTCAATCGCGTCGTCTTCGGTCCCGACGTACAGTACGTTCTCAGTGACACCGAGAATTTCCAGCCACCATGCTTCAGGGTTGAACGTCCACTGCACGGTTCCGGTTTCGGCGTCGAGGGCGACCACGCCCTGGTTTTCGAACAAGTCGCTCTTCCCTACGACGACGAACACTGTCTCGCCAACGTGGACTGGCGAACTACGGAGTTCGGTGTCTGCGTCAAATGACCACTGTTGGCTTCCATCGTCAGCGCTCAATGATTCAATAGTCCCTGACTTCGTTCCCACATAGAGACTACCTCCTGTACTCGTTGGTGCAGTGGTGATTTCCGAGCCAAGTGTTCGCTGCCAGACGACAGGGGGATCTGGCTGCTTAGCTTGGGTACTTGTGGTCGTCTTCGTCGACATTTCTGTCTGCGTCTCAGCCTTTGTCGTCGTCCCAGCAGGTCCGCCAGAACCGAGACAGCCAGCAGTCCCGAGACCAACGGTGGCGACACAAGCACGAAGGAATTGACGACGGCGATGGGAGGGCATCTATAATCGATTTCGTGTTGGCTGTTAGATATTTTGTGGTCGGCTGATGAAATTCAACGAATTCTCGCAACAGGTTGCCTTGTTGACCTCCTCCTGCGTCTTTAGGCACGGGTACGTACTCGAGTATCCATTATTATGCAGTGGATTATATTATTACGTGCATAAGAATTGCAGTAAGTTACCTACGACTGAAGTCGTGGGCTTCCGCCTCGAAATTATGTAAGCAAAGAGTCTCCGAACTCGCAACGAATCCCGAATAGAGTCTTAGCTACCCCTCAGAACTTGTCGAACGGCTCGAAACGGCTGGCCTCGTCGAGACACGTCGACAGTGAAAAACAAAGCAGGTTCGACTGTCTGAGGTAAAGGCGTTCGAGTTACTCACCAACCTCATATGAGTGCAAGGAGGAGGCCCACGGCTCAGTCGTGGGAGGGACCCGACTCAGTCTGCGTATCGTTGAGTTCCTCAAGCACCTGAACCGCCACCGTTCCAATTCGAACTCCATCAATCGGTTGCACATCGGAGTCAGCAGCAGCAGTCCGAAATGGAACCTGGTCGACGAGGATTCGACGACTGATTTCTCGGACAGTTGTCTCTCCA
>NZ_LOPV01000087.1 GCF_001469865.1 Haloferax profundi | reverse complement strand
CAGCAGGGTCAGATTCGTCAGGTGTAAACTGAATTCTATTCTCGAGGGGTTCAGGGGTCGGTTCGGGTGTAGATTCAGGAGTTGGTTTCGGGGTTGGTTCGGGAGTTGGTTTCGGCTCAGTAACACTTTCAACAGGTTTGTTTTCATCACTCACCTCCTCTTTAGGGGAACCAGCGTTCAGTAACCCCGAACCAAGGCAACCAGATAGGAGTACCATGCTGGCTCCGATGCCCCCCGCAAATTGTCGTCTGTACATACAGTTACGATGGCGTTATAGGTATTAGATTATGAAGTTCATACTATACTGAATATAGCTCTCAAAAGACTGTTCTCGAAGGGTTAATTCTGTAATAACTATCTATAGAACTGCGGGAGGAATTGTAAAAACATGAACAGGACGACATCTAAAAAAAACCATAGATCCATCAGGGTTGTTAATCTTCATGGGGCACCATTCTGGTGTATGGTCTCGAATACCATTCTCTGGGTGGGTGCATTCGTATTCTACGGCCTTGGAGATTACATAACGACACTAGTTGGTTTACGCCATGAGAGCGTTGAGGAGAGGGTTCCCTTACTCCGTTATTTGATCGGTCCAAAGCCATCTGCGACAGGTCTTATATTTGTAAAAATCTCCTCGTTGAGTGTCTGTGCCAGTTTATATATGCTCTTGGCCAGTCATCCACATCGATGGTTTATTCCTGCAGTTCTCGTCGTGCTAGGGGTTGCTGCAGTTGTCAACAATTTATTAATAATCAAACGTGTGAGCGCGCTTTAATGAAGGGGCTTTGATGTGAGACAATCAGAGTATTTGATGGGGGTGAATCTACCCATGTTATTAGTGTTAAGAAGTGGCGTGCCATTTCGTCGGTCCACAGGGGAATTCTCAAGGGCACTGGAAAGCATTCACCTAACCGATGCGTCTAGAGGTCTCTCTCAGGTCGGTTTCGGAGACAGCGTACGATGTCTCATACCATCATTCACTCCGGTCTGCCCTGTGGGAGCGCCTCCGAGCTGGGTTTGCAGAAACACACGATGCAAATGAGCCCGTGGGGCTCAGTTTCTCGAATATATTTCCATGGGGCGGTCTCACTGTCGACGACACCCGAAAGCTTCGTGTCGCATCACCAAACCGGGCGGTCCTCAATACACTCGCTGAGTCGCTACTCACTTCCCAAATTCTCTCCGTCGGCGAGATGACGTTCGAGGTTGAGAACGTCGACGTTCAGGCACCCGACGTCGGGGAACCAGG
>NZ_LOPV01000086.1 GCF_001469865.1 Haloferax profundi | reverse complement strand
AGCAGGTTCAAGCCGACGCCGTTGATGGACCTCAGCAAGAACATCCTCGAGCGTGCCGAGGCTGTTGATCGCCGTGGCCTCGCTCACAATATTGTCGATGAGTTTGGCATGTTCGACAGCATGGGGGTCACCCTCAGTTGTCTCGATTGAGTCGATAGATACAGACCGATCTTCACACCAACCGCATTCCCAACAGTTCCGTGTAACCACCAACACTTCGTCTTCGTCAGCGGCGAGTAGTGCGTTCACTATTGAGGCCGTGGGAGGGAGATCTGGCCCAATCTCCATCGTGATTAGGCTGCCGCCGCACGCAGGGCACTCCATAGCCCCCCAGATAACCTCTACAGGTTTCAAGATATGGACTGATCGAGTGGCGGATGAGTTTTGTCTATCAAGTAACGACTCTTGAGTATGGTCTCTGGTTGGCGCTTGGTCAAAGTAGGTCTTGCACTAACACTGTCCGTCGGTATTGGTCTGCTTGCGATTACGGTAGCAATCGTTCAAGAACCGGAGACAGCAGGTTCGTTATCCATGTTGGTTAGTATCAGCGGTTCGTTTTTTATAGCATACATCTTGTTACAGAGAAATCCTCGAATCGAAGAACGGACTCTATGGCTGTTTGGTGGACTCGTTTTCACACTGTTCGTCCTTGGGAACGCCGTCGCAGCGCGTGGAATCTATGCTCCAATGGGAGATGGGTCTCCGCTTCTCTTTGGCGGACTGTGGTTGCTCTCACTGGCGATTGCATACGCAGTAGTTTTCGGAGGAGGATATGCTCGGTTTAAACCACGAATCATTTCGCGGTAGGGGCTTGTCTCGTTCAATTCTCTCAAGTTCACTAGAAGTAGATTAGAATAAGCGAGACGTTCCCTCTATTCAGCAAAGCCACGAGAAACAATCAATCGAATCGACTCACACCAAATCCACAATGAAGGTCTATCCAAAAATCCCACGCTACGACCACCCCATCGTCCCAGACGACTTCTTCGATG
>NZ_LOPV01000085.1 GCF_001469865.1 Haloferax profundi | reverse complement strand
GATGGGAGCGCCTTCCGCTTCGCGCTCTACGACGAGCGCTACGCGGACGCCTATCCGAGCGTTGTCGGTGAGGCTGCGGACGGGGACGGGAGTCTCGTCTTCGGAACACGTAGGTCCATCATGGGCAGCCATCGTGACTCACTTGGAGAGGTCGACGGTGCACTTCACCGTGCGGTTCGCTGCCTCCGTGACGGCGTCGACACGGACGCGCTTCGACGCTTGCACGATGAATACGCGAGCCCGCTTGTCGTCTATGCGGAAAACCTCGTCTACTCGACGCTCGACTACGGCTACACCGACCGCGAACTCCCAGCACTCATTGGTTTCGACGTCCTCCCGTTTGATCGCATCGAGACCTACACCCCCGCAGGGAACCCCTACACGGAGACTTTCGCGGGATTCCTCGACACACCCACAGTCTGGCGTATCCTCGAACGCATCCGCCACGAAGATACCCCGAGCGAGCGCTCGTTCCTCCCGGCGACAATCCTCGAAGAACAGAGTACTATCGATCCCGAGTCATTCGACGTGCCGCCGTCGTCACTTGCAGCGGACGTCCACGCAGAGGGTGTCGTCGTGCGCAGCGACACGTATGAGCGCCGCGTGAAGATCGTCCGCGAGGCGTTCCACGAGCTGAATCGCGAACAGTTTGGCCAGAATCCTGACGAGGCCGAGACAGGGGCGGAGTACCTCGTTGCAACCTACTGTACGCCGGCGCGTATCCGGAAAGAGGTCCGAACGATGGTCGTCGAGGAGGGCCGCGAGTTCGGCCGTCACCTCATTGATGACCTCTACCCGCGAGTTGTCGAGGATATTTGGGCTGAGAACTACCCAGAGATCATGCAACTCGACAGGGCGATCGTTCCTGGAAACATCTATCCGCTCGTCGCCGAGCGCTGTGTAGCTGAGCTCCGGAAAATACAGACGAACGCCACGCTCAACGATGCCGACCCCACCACAATCTGGCAGTACCTCACCGAGTGATGACCGAGTTTCCACGTGATGAGATTAGCAAGCGGGGTGGCGACCCTGAGGAGATTAGCGACCGCTATCGCGACCAGAAACCAGCGTCAATCTCCGTCTCGTGGTCTGACTTCGTCGAAACCGTCTGTAACGAGGACGACGACATCGAGTACATCGCAGCAATCCAAGAGGCCCTCAGTGAACTGAGGCGCCGCAAACGCGAGCGTGACATCGTCATGCCCATCTCAGCGCAGTGGGAGACCGACGTCCAACAGCGGCTGATCGCGGAGTACGCGTTCGCGATTCCGACACGCGAGGCACTCGAGTATCTTCGCGAGCAGGGGCCACTCATCGAACTCGGTGCGTGGAAGGGCTACTGGGCGTATGAACTCGACAACCGCGGTGCCGACATTACTGCCTACGACATCGAC
>NZ_LOPV01000084.1 GCF_001469865.1 Haloferax profundi | reverse complement strand
TCGCAGATATGCGATTTTTTGACGTCCTTACGGCTCGTTACGAACACGTCACCCAGATTGACCTGCCGAGCCATCCAGGTGCAAAGGACGATCTTCACCATTTCCGGCCACTAGATTGAGGGCGTGTCGGATTCCTCCCGCGAGTAAACTCGTGGGCTTTCTCCTTGCATCTGTGTGAGAATATATACGGACACCATCTCTGAAGAGTGGGCACACATATATGGGCCAGAAAAATATATTTGCGTTGCGGTGCTATGCTTGAATACATGCCTGACAACACCCCCACTCACAACGACAACGGCCCTGAGGAGTTCCCGACTGGAGACGAATTGCCAGAAGAGTCGATGACGGTAGACGACCTCGCGCCATTCAGTGTAGATACTGACGAATTCACCGATATCAATGAACTCGCAGCTGCAGAGTGGAAAGAGTCCACGACTGCAGACGAACGCATTCGGACGGTGATCAAGCGGACTGTAGATCCGAAATCTGCGAATGAAATCGCAGATACAGCTGTGGTTTCAGAAAACAAAGCTCGAGACACGCTGAACAGACTTGTAGAAGAGGGTATCGTTAGGTCACATCAGACATCCTCTGGGAAGACATACGAGCGAGATCCAGACTGGTACTTGCTCCAGCAAGTCCATCAACTGGCCACCTCTGGAGATCTCGTAAGTCAAATCCAGCGAACAAAACAAGAGCTAGCCAACTACCAAAGCCAGTACGAGACCAGTAGTCCGGAGGAATTACTGATTTCCGACCAGGAACTGGACGAAGAGGAGCTCTCAGATATTTCTCACTGGCGCACTGCCAAGCGTGAATTCAACTATCTCCGTGCCGCATATCGTCTGCAACAGGCAAAACTCGAAGATCCGTATAGTGAACGAGGCTCGTTTAATCGGGATTCCGACCAGCGGGTGTCTCCCTGACGATGGCGATGGGCAACGGGTCAGCAATTGATGCTGAGTCAATCGACGCTAGCGTCAGGGTGATGCAGAAACAACTCGACAAGGGTGTCCACAAGGTTCAGTACAAGCACACACAGGGTGGACAGTTCGAGCAGCGGAATGGACGTCCAAGGGAAGCTCGAATCACCGTCACGCCAGGAATTCACCAGGTGGGGGGATATTTTGACATCCAATGGTGGGAGAATGGTGATTACAAATATCACTACAGGGAGCAAGGTCTGGAGTTCAGGTTCGGTCGCGAGGAATCGAACCAGAGCACCGAGATGCCAGTCAGGCATTTTCACCCACCAGATGACGTGACGAAGCATCTCCCAAGTTGTATTGGAGGTGGGCATCCTCCTGAGCGTGTCACGCTTGCTGTGATTGCAACGTGGTGGGCAGCGGTGAAGGCTGGAGATGAGAGCGTCCTGAACACGCAAGACGGTCTACCCTAAGTACTCGAACGTTCTAGCCACTACTCGCGCTAACGCATTCATTGAGTTGTCTCAAGCGGAAAGTCACCAGCCCCACAGTCGTCTTAGCTGAATCGAGGCGCTAAGCCCCCTTCCTCAGCGAGCAACGCGAGTCGTGAGCATG
Source organism: Haloferax profundi (assembly GCF_001469865.1). GTDB lineage: Archaea > Halobacteriota > Halobacteria > Halobacteriales > Haloferacaceae > Haloferax > Haloferax profundi. The sequence goes on along the minus strand of NZ_LOPV01000084.1, from coordinate 477 downwards.
GAGGGCACAGGGCGGCGAGCGGGGCGTGCCGTGACGAAGAAGCGTCCGTTCAGCCTGATTCGATGCTCACTGACACAGTCGACATCCGGGTAGATTCAGAAAGGGCGAGGCCGTCTCGGTTATTTCCCGACCCTAGCACGAGTGGATGAGACGCGATGCGTCTCTCGAACGCCGTGAACGATGGTAATTTCTCCCTGAGTCAGGTAGACGAGAGTTGACACCTGCTTCAGTGCAACCGATAGGGACGCTACTTACTTGCAAGCCAACTACTCGAGCAAGTCATCAACGAACCGGAAGCCGTTCACATACGTCACCGAATCGCCATAGCCCTCACTGGTCAAGACGGCCTCAGCTCCTTTTCCGGCAGCTGTATCGGTCGTATGGATATACGCCTGGTCTGCAGTTCCCTCGACGAATGCTTGGGCGGCGACGCCTGCCAACGCTGGGTCGGCACGCTCGATTTCGTCAGCCGGGCGA
>NZ_LOPV01000083.1 GCF_001469865.1 Haloferax profundi | reverse complement strand
GCATTTGCGATGTACCGCTGGACGCCGTCCATCGTCCGTGAGACGACTCCGTGCGAATACTTCAGTGGCGCTGCAACCCGCGCCCATCTTTCCTCAATTGCCGTGTCGATCGGCGGTGTCTCGACATCAGGAGCGTTGACGGTCAGCTCCCCGTATACTCGTTCAGGGAGGACGGACGTGATTCCGTTGCGCCTTGCAAACCGACGAACTGCCAGATACCGAGGATTCGATGGCTGACCCATCGAGACGAACAATCCGGTATCTGCGATGTGGATCGCAGTCACGCGTCGTCGACGTCCTCGTCAACGCCTTCGATATCCGCGAGTGACGCACCCGACACCTCGACGTCGAAATGTTCGAGAACCACGGGCCGGAGCGCCTGAAGGACGATTTCGGCCGCAAGTGGCGAGATGTCGAGATCACGGGCCATCAAGCGGTGCGTCACCTCGCCACACTCACGGGCAACAGCGTAAGAGAGTGCCGTCGCGAGGCCAGCAACCCCGTGACGGTCGATGTACGTGTCGATGTCGCCGTTAGTCTCACGGCGGCCGACCGCATCGATCAGTGCCGGCGTGATCGTATACTCACGGTCACCATCAGCGGTCACAGTCAGATTAATCGGACGGGCAGCGTACGTCCGGGGTTGCTCATCACGGATGACCTCAACAACGCCAGCGTCAACGAGCCGATTGACGTAGGTGTAGGCTGTCCCCTGTGCGAGACCGAGAGCGTCCATCACGTCTTTGACTGGGGTCCCCTCATTGCGAGCGAGATATGCATACAACTGCGCCAGCTGTGGCTCTTCGAGGAGGTCCGCGACCGAGAGGAAGTCACGGACGATGTCACCTGTGTTCTGCTTTGAGGTACGTGACATGGGTTCTCTGTATTGATTACAGTTTACAGCGAATCAGTAAAGAGTGTTTGGGTAACAGCTGCTGGCTCAAGCTGATGTTCTTGCGGGGGAGGATATGTGTCAGTACGACCTCAACAGTCTCGTGGTTCGTCTCAGTTGGGCCACCAATTGACCGTTGCAAAATAGCGAAGTGATTCATTTATCGGTTCGGCATCTTGCAACAGAACGTCGGCAAGATGGGCTGACGATGGTCGCTCCATACTCAATACGTACACGAACAAACGCTCCGAGGACGTCGACAAGGTGGGCACTTCTCACGCTAGTGTCTACAGACGCCATTCGGCGGCACGCCAACCTCTCCGTTTGGGTACCACTGTTTGATAGCCAAATTGCCACCAGCCGTGATTACTAGACAGAGTGCCCACCAGCTGGGAGTACCCGGTGTTGAGAGGTCCCACTCATACTGAACCGTCGGTCCATCGGTAAGCGAGGCAGCGAGTGTATACGACCCCGGTGTCTCGGTGACTGCGGGCTGAACCGTCAACGGAAGCGATGTTTGATACGCCTGCTCGAGGATAACCTCCTCGTCGGCGTTCCGGACGGTGACGTCGACTGTTCGTCCACCCTGCTCAGGATGCTCGTAATCGGGCTCGGTCTCGAAGTCATAGATCTGCAACCGGGCGAGTGGTTCGTCACTGTTGTTTGCAGTGGCTGTCTGAACGACAGGCCGCTCACACCGATAGGCATTGAACGGGATTCGCCGGTGTAGTTCATCGCTCACGAAGTGGGCAACACTCGAAGCGTTACGGGTTGCGCTACTCGGCGATCCATCTGGGTCGAAATAGCGTGCGGATCCCCGACAGGAGGACAACACGTAGTATCCCGAGTCAGTCGTGTGGACGACAGTAACACGCGCTGGCTCAACCGTAATCTCCATCGCTACGCCTGAACTTCCGAATCCACCGATGAGTTCGTTATACACGTAGCGCTGTTCGTATGCCTCAACGAACGATTGAGCAACTGCACGGCTAGACACGTCACTCGGTTCGGGGAGTGGTTTGGTCTCGGTGAGTGTCGTCACATCTGGTGGCGGTGTTGGTTGAGACGTTGAAACCGGACTACGACCGTCTCTTTCGCGGGTTGCACATCCAGCCAGTAGACTTGCCCCACACGCTAGCGATGTGAGCACTCTACGGCGCCTCATCAGTAGCTACGCACCCAGTCGCTGCGATAGTTGTCGTGTTGATTGGAGGGCATCGGAATCTAATCTGGCTTCGTGTCTCGCCAGTATATATTGTCTGCCATTAGACAATCCGACGTAGAGGATGAAGAGTCGGTGACGCCGAGATC
>NZ_LOPV01000082.1 GCF_001469865.1 Haloferax profundi | reverse complement strand
AGAGGCTCAAGAAGCCGATACAACCCCAACAGTCTCGGTAGTTGCTGACAGTATCTGAGAGAATGCAGAACTCGTCGACTCCGCTGACGCCATCACAAGAAGCTGCACTTGGACTCATCATGCAGGGTGTCGATGACGAGGAGACGATTACACACGACGCAGCTGTCGATATTCTCACTGCAGGTGGCTTCGAGCGACCCGAGGCACACGACCTCCTCGAGCAGCTGTTGCTGAAAGGCTATCTGTACGAAGCAACGGACGGGCTTCGACTCACCGGTTGACCCACTCGAGCGCTCAAAAATGAGACGCTGAGAAGTCGCCGTCCTATTAACCAACACAAATCATGTACCTCGCGAGTTGTTGGTTAACACCTCAGCGTCCCTGCTACAGACACCACCGTCACCGGTATTCTCAACCAAACATCGGTAGTCATCGCTGTCGGTCGTGCTCCTCGGATGCCGGACCACTGGACTCGCTGAGATGCTCATCAATCCTCGCGAGTGCGTCGTCGAAGCGTTCGCGTGGCGACCGAGTCTCAGACGATCTGTCGGTCACACGCCGCCGAAGCTCCTTGGCGTGTTCCAGGTCGCCAACAAGGAGGATTCCCTCCTCGAAGACCGATGCAGCAACGCGTGGTGAAAGGGTGTGTATATCGACAAGGTCCACATCATTCGTTTCGAGTGCCTCACTCAGGTCAGCGCTCAGACTGAAGAACGCCTCATTGTACGCCGGATTCTCACGCTCAGTCGTTTCTAACTCGACCGCGATGTCGATATCACTCGTTGGATGGGCGGTTGCTGTCGCGTGGGACCCGAAGCAGAGTGCACACTGCACCGAGTGCTCCCGCAGAATGGTTTGAATCGTCTCCATCGGGATGGAATCGTCGATGGAGTCGACGCAACGGTTCTCATTGAGTAAATCTCGACTGGAAATTCGTCTGCTATAGCTGCGTATATCCATACGTTCTATTTAGAACAAGGAACACCCCAGTCGTTAGCCGTCTGTGCGAACTTGCGTTCGGCCAATCGAGATATCTTCACGAAGATTCTCGCGATCCCAGTTCAACTCTTGATTGAGTTCTGCCAGCTGGGCTTGAATTTCGGAGATATCCCTCTCTGATTCCATCGCTTGCTTCCACAGGTCTGCTGTTTTATTGCGCATGGAACGTGCCTCCTGTCTATGATTACAAAATCGTCTACTAGTTGTAATACTGGCGCCTGCTGGTGTCCGATTAGTGTTTGAGTTGAGACCCTCAAACAATAAACCTATTAACAATCAACCAATGCTGTGGACGCTCGCTAGGTTTGAACGGGTCGGCCCAGTCAACATCACAACGCTGGTGGTTCTTCGGAGAAGGCTTATGTCTACACGGAAGCATAGCATACGTATATGTCCGATGCTGATACAGGGGCCAGCAATAACGGCCCGGAGATGGTGCAGATAAACCTCCGGCTTAGCAAAGCCTTCCTCGAAGACATCGATACGACGTGGGAAGAACAGGGGTTTAATTCACGGAGCGAATTCCTCCGCTACGCTGCTCGTGACGCCATCAAACATCCCGAATTTTCGCGAGAAGGATGGAAGCAAATCGCAGCGAGCGAA
>NZ_LOPV01000081.1 GCF_001469865.1 Haloferax profundi | reverse complement strand
GTCCGGTGAATCAGATTTAGTCTCGCGAGACGAAGTCCTCGAAATGATTGATCGAGACACGGATGGCGAGTGAGGAAGACTGGACGTGGAAGTTCTCACCACGCGCTGCAAACCAATTCAAGGGGCTCGATACGCACGTTCAAGACCGGATCGTCTCAAAGCTCGACGAAATTGTCGACTCAGAGTGGCGAGATCCTGACGACTTTGTTGAGCCGTTAACTGGTGGACCGTTCTCGAAACTCCGTATCGGACAGTATCGTCTGGCTTGTGTCTTGGACTACGACGAGTCAATCCTCGAAGTTCACCGAATCGAGCACCGAAGCGGTGCGTATACTGCCGACGATTGAGCTTCAGAACAAGAAGCATCAGTATCTCAAATCAGCGGCTGGCTTTTGAACAACAGAAGGTCAAAGTTTGGTTCTTTGACCGATAGAGGGTGCTGATATTTACTGGTTTGACTAAATCGACGCCTTGAAATTCAGTCTGGATGGCCCGAAAGCATATTGTCATACGAGTGGTATTTTTGGCATATGAACGCCCTGAAAAACCTCCACAAAGCAGGTAAGCCCCCTCGAATTGCCTATCGTGGGGTCTCTACAATCCTAGGAGTTGTGACGCTGGTGACATTCGGGGCTGAACGGTTCCTGTATGAGACGGCTGGTCAATCACTTGGAGAGCTACCTGCGTATGTGATGGGGGGTGTCCTTCTCGTCGTCGGGGTGAGTGCCTACTACGCGTCAGTAAACGGCCAAGACATCAGGACGGCAATTCTCCTCTCGTTAGGGCCGGTTGGTGGACTTTTGGTGTATTTAATCGGGTATCACCTCGTCTTGCCCCCCAGTACTGACTCTCCGACATGGCTCCTATTCCTCGCTTTTGCTGGAGGACTCCTTGCAATTGGGACTGTTGCCCACATCTGTGGTCGTTTAATAAAACGAGCGTTCTAAACCTGTTTGAAGCGTCTTCTTTTGTACAGATACTAGAGATCGTACGCTCTACCCAGTATTAAGACACATACTATCGGCTCTGTTGAAACCCTCAATCGCTGATAGTTTGTCGAGAGCGTGCTGAATACAGCGCGCGAGTCGGTCACTACGAAATACCGGTCATACCTTCGGCTTGACGTAATCTGACAGCTTGTTCTGAGACTCTTGGTGGCAAAGCCAGAAGTTGGGCGTAGGATTAAAAATCGAGCCGGTTGGAAATTGAATAAGTCATGAATTGGTCCTCCCGCCGTGATTTCTTGTACTACCCCAGTGTGATTGGTTTTGCACTCATGTCCGGATGTTTAGGTAACAACGGAGGTCGATCAGAAACGACTCCAGGATATATTGCCGATACAGTCGGTCCTGAACGAGTTAAAGGAGAATCTATCGAGCTTGAGCGAACGACAGAGGATTTTGAAGTTGAACTTCTAGATGATGGATCTATTCAATTGAAGGACGAGCCAGAAACAGTTCCTTTCGAAGAGTGGGTAGAATCTACGAGCGTTGAAATTGCAAAGGAAGAGCTATCACGTTCAGTAATTGATCGGGCGGAAAAAGGTGAAGAGGCACTTCCAGTTGTCCATGATGCAGAAAACGAGTGGCTGTTACTAACGACGAAAACGTACTTTAGCAACACTAATGACGATATTGCGTTTCCTTCATCTGCATTCATACAGGTCAGGGATGCTGCTCCTTCGTCCGTATCTGTCTCTTTGACACTCGAAGGTCGGTCAAATACTATAACATTCCCTGTATATATTCGCGCGATTTTAGAGCAAAATTGAGTTGGCTCGTGCTGAACTCACCCTCTGTCTGTGTCACGCGGTTCGTGTCATAGTCTGGGGGTTCAACAGAAGACAGTGATATGGTCGTCTTAACCAACAGTATCGAGATGGTGTCGCTATCGTTGGTTAAGATTGCCGATTGTAGAGTTGCCGCACCGGCTTCACACTGAACACATCGCTCGCCTCAACAGGAGCTCTATGACTACGATCGGTCGCAAGCGAATCAGTCCGCGAAAGCCGATTGACCAACTCGTTGCGTACGGATTCCCGGCTGACTGTCGTCTCATGCCACCCCAGACGCTCGTCGTAATGGCGTTTGTAGAACGTCTCTGCAAGGGAATCTACTGCTATGAACTGCGTCCGTTTTGTTCCCCACACGTTCGATGAGACGTACTCTGCACCGACGTCCTCGTGAGTAAGTTCGACGAGAACACACTCGACGAACGCGACAATCGAAGTGCGGTGGCGGTCGTTTGGCACAGTCAGTTGGAGGTTTGACCAGGGAGAGTGGGACTGTTTCGAATTGTCCAGTGGTCTATCGTTGCTACGTGGGTGTTGCTGTTGCTCTGAATGCATGCTTTGTGTCCAGGGCACACAAGTTGCCCCGTCACCCCTGACGGGGCTACAAAATCGGGGCGCTCCAAATGAAGAGATATCTGAAGCGATAGCGCTCAGCAGCGCTCTAAAACAGATTCTTCAGATTCAGTCGTCAAGCGCGCCAATCGAATTGAGGTATTCTCGCCCCCTCAACCACAAACGTTCGGTACCGCTCAAGATCTTGTAGGGCGTTATAGACCACATCGTGGTCGATGATATTCCCGTAGGTGTGTGAGAGGACGTTCCGAAACCGTGCCGCTTGGGCCATCTTATCTGTAGTCTCTGCAGTCAGGATGTCAAGTTCACCGAGGACACGCATTGACTCGGGATTACTTCTCGGGGGAGTTCCACGTTCGTGCTTAGCTAGTTCTTCCGCGATGTCGATTGACGCTTCGGTCATTTTCACAAACCGTCGTTCAACGATATCACGGCTATCGGAGTCCGCTCGATACTCATCCCGAGTGAGGGCCTGTTTGCGGGCTAGAACACCGAGACTTTCTTCGATTGTCTCGACAGCAACGAGTATTCGGTTGAGTCGGTCAGCAGGGAATGTGTCGTCTGTCATCGCTTGCTGTCGGTGCCATCTGTTGCGGTGACAGCAGAGCCACTCAGATGTTCATCGATTTTCGCCAGCGCGCTATCGAAGCGTTCTCGCGGCGATTGCTCAGCCTCTGCAGTTTCTGTGAGATCA
>NZ_LOPV01000080.1 GCF_001469865.1 Haloferax profundi | reverse complement strand
TCTAATTCACCGACGAGGAGGATACCATCGTCGAAGACAGACTTTGCGACCCGTGGGGTGAGTGTGTGTACATCCACAAGATCGACGTCGTCTGTCCCAAGGTTCTCACTCAGGTCAGCACTCAATCCAAAGAATGCGTCATTGTATGCTGAGTCGTCGTGTTGAACCTCATCAAGCTCGACTGCGATATCGATATCACTTGTGGGGTGCGTTTTCCCGCTAGCGTGTGAACCGAAGAGAATCGCAAGTCGCACTGAATGTTCTCTCAGAATTGCTTGAATGGTCTCAAGCGGAAGATCATCAGCGACCTCGGTTGTCTCAGCGGTTCTCATTATTGTAGGCCACGTCGCGGTGCCACATAAATTCTCAGTCATACCGGGGTGTGTCACTCCGTGTTTCCGCCGAACAGTCGTTTCGTTCGGTCTACCAACGACGTCTTCTCTGAGTTGTCTTCGGTGCCACTCAGACTGTTTTCCTCGTCATTATTGGCGTCACTACGTGCCGAAA
>NZ_LOPV01000079.1 GCF_001469865.1 Haloferax profundi | reverse complement strand
GTCATTATTGGCGTCACTACGTGCCGAAAGATCGGCACTGAGACCCTCAACCTGGCTTTCGAGTTCTTCGATACGTTCGTCTTTCTGTTCAATCGTCGCCTCGAGTTCGCTTACACGGGTAGACAACAACTGGTTCTTCTCGATGAGGTATGCGTTCTGGCGGTTCGGTTCGTCGGTATCCACGTCGGTGCTCTCAGGCTCTGTTTCTAGCTTCGACTGCGTCGATTCGTTTCTTGGACTGGGGTCGTAGTACTCCGACGTCGCCTCGGTCGCCCGCTCAATGGTCTTCTCACCGTACGTCGATCCGTCGGCGTAGTGAACTTCGTCCCATTTCGCTCGGAGGAGTCCCGATTGTCGGAATAACGTGTCCATCTGTGTCGTGTCTCCACCGGTCCAGAACGCCAGCAAACAACACAGCGCCATGTCTGCTTCCGAGTTGCTGTCGTAGCCAGCGGTGTTCCCATTCCACAGGCGTTCGAATTTGGGCCCGTTCGAGGCGTTCTTTGCTTTCTTGAGTAACTCGTTGTCTTCGAGGGAGACTGCGGGTGTGGTGTTGGCGTCGTCCCTGACGCTCGTATGTTCGTCACGCTCGGGGTCTTTGTTCTCTGAGTGTAGTTGGACGTATTCACGATGAATCGCTTCGAGCGCGTCCTGTCGGCGTTTGACTTGTCCGGGCGTGTTGTCGACGCGGTCGCCGGTGACGGTAAAGAAGCGTGCGGTGTCGTACAGTTCGATATGCCCACGTCGGTTCCGTCCGTTGGGGAGTTCTCCTTTGATGAGCACATGGTAGCCCGTTCCCGATGGTGAGACTTCCGTGTAGGAATCGAGTCGGTCGATGATGTCCTGTGCGTCGTCGTCGACGTCACCGGTCT
>NZ_LOPV01000078.1 GCF_001469865.1 Haloferax profundi | reverse complement strand
AATCGTCCAAGTCGACTCCGACAATTGGGTCGTCTTCGGTGAACACGAAGCCGATTCCATCTGCCTGATTCGCTTCGACAAACGAGCGTGCTGTTTCGAAATCTGACCATGTGTCTGGGTCCGTCGACGATGCGAATGAGCCCTCGCCAGGGACCACTGGAATCTTCGTTTGCTTCCCGTCTCGTTTCTCGCTTCGCCAGCACACCCACTGGTCTCGTTCGACGAGTTCTGTTGGGAGATTCTTCTGTGTCACGAATGTGGTAGTTTTCTTCGTCATTGTCTCATCTCAGTTGTGGCTGCGCGCCTCTCGCGCCCCGATAAAATCTCCCGAGCGATTGCTCGCCCGTCTACGACGGCCACCCCCCACCCTATACTAGTCGTTTTTTCCTTGGAACACCCCCATTTCAGACCCGAAAATCGAGTGACGTAGCCATGTTCCACCCATTTTGTCGACACAGCGCATGTTCCACCCAAACTCGAAATGGGTGGAACACCGCATTGTCTTGCGATTTTGGTGGTCATGGTATTGTCAGAGATTTGGATGGAACACACCGATTTGGACGGGTGATGTTCACTCGGAGTTACCCCAGTTAGTGGGTCAATTTCCACCATCACTATCCTGATATGTGTCGATGTCGAATCCGATGAAAACGCGGACAAGTTCACCGTCGATTCGGCGTCGGTCAGTAGTGAATTCGAGGTGGTTTCCGAGCTTCCGTGAGAACCAACTTGGGCTCAGTGGATCTCGCCCGTGGTCTTCCGCCCACGCTTCGTAGAGTGACCGAACTTCCTCCTTCGGGAGT
>NZ_LOPV01000077.1 GCF_001469865.1 Haloferax profundi | reverse complement strand
GAGGATATCTCGAAACCGCAACCGGTGTCGTGTGTCGAATAACACCATCGCTCGCTCAAAAGTATAACCTCTCCACACCGAATCGGGAAGACCAGAGTGCCCCCGACACGTTTTGGCGGCCGGAATACGGTCTTGAGCCATTCAAGCACGTTCTCAGACGAACCATACGGCAAAGTCACGAACAGTTCGGGAATACAAATGCCTACCAATACCCGACACCGTACGAGCTCTTCGATTCGTACGAACCTATCAAGGATGACATCACCTATGCGATTCCGTTCGAACCAACAGCAGGAGTTAAACAGACCTACGTCGTCTCCAAATGGCGACTTGGCTACAGAGTCCGTGACGAAACACACCGATATTTGCTGAATCTCGCTCTCGACTGTGGTGTTGGCCAAC
>NZ_LOPV01000076.1 GCF_001469865.1 Haloferax profundi | reverse complement strand
TTCACCCACTCAGACTCGAATGCGTCCTTAGACTCGTAGACGTGTGTTTCCCCACGGCCATACACGAGATACTTGTCAACAGCGGGGTCGTAGCTGTACGTTGCTGGCACGCGTTCTTTCGTAATTGACGACCGCTCGGAAACTCGGAGATACTCTGTCCCAGATCCATCGCGGAGAACAATCGACTCATCCTCCAAGGCCCATACAGTGCGTTTCGAGTCATCACTACCGTTCACAGGTCGAACTGCGGTAACACCGCCTTGTTCGGTCGCTCCGCCGTTGAACATGAGCGGCGAATCGTAGGTGTAGAACCACGTTTCACCGTCTGCTAATTCTCGAATTGGTGATGAAAGGATATTCTCGACTCGTTCTGCCCAGTACGTCTCTGTGTCACCAGGACGGACAACAAATACTGGGAATGAACCCCCTTCTTGCGCTTTTCGGAGGTTTGTGAGCACCTTTGCGGGCTTTCCAGGTGTCGACGTCTCAACCTCAATTGCGAACGCCTCCTCTAACTCGGGATGAGTCGCTCGTGCGTCAGGCTTCTCGCTTCCGTCCTGCGACAATATCGAGACGGTGAAGCCGAGTTTGGAGAGTTCTTCTTCGACCTCCAAGAGTGCTGCATCGTGGTCGTCTCCACCAGCGGATCGGACGTCACCAGTATCCGGTGTCGAAGCTTCTTCACCCGCGTCACTCAGTCGGATAATTACTTCGTCAGCGTCGATATCGACGGTCGTTTCGAGTAACCGTGAACGCTGTCGAATACTCGCTAACTCGTCGTACGATGGTGCGTCGGCCTCGACCTCGTCGAACAAGCGACAAAGTTCGTCGTCAACTGCTTCGATCGCAACCCACCCATTCTCTTCACGAACATCGTTTTGGAGTTGGAGACTCCGAACAACCTTCGCGAGAACAACGTCTAACTCAACACCAGTGACACTGAGAACTTCTTGGAGATCTTCGGGTGTCTGTGAACTCGGAATCGACTCGTTGGAGACGCCAAATTTGCTCTCAGCTCGTTCATGCATCGCTGAAAGCGTCTCTTTGAATTGCAATTCTTCTCGCTCAGTGAGTGGGTAGTCGCTTTCTGGATGACCCGCTGGGATT
>NZ_LOPV01000075.1 GCF_001469865.1 Haloferax profundi | reverse complement strand
ATGCTGAACGGATACGGTCCTGTCTCACCGAATTTGGGGCTGGGGAGGTTCGCAATCCACTCGCCACGAGGGAGCGACCGAATCCGGTTGGAGAACTCGTCAGGGTCCAACCCTTCGTGGGCCATCGCTCGGGCAAGTTCTCGGTCAACGTTGATTTGGCCGACAAGTGAGCTACCGATGTTGTTCAGGGCGTTCAGGTAGACCTTTCGCCCACCTTCTGCTTCCATCTGTTCAGGGAACTGCATCGACAGCCCG
>NZ_LOPV01000074.1 GCF_001469865.1 Haloferax profundi | reverse complement strand
AAGAGGCCGTTCATGATGTCGGAAACGACGACCGAGGATGCCTCGTCGACGAGGAGATTCACCACATAGTCCTCGGGATACTCGCTGACCTCGCGTTTCCGTTCTTTGAGCGCGTCGTCAAGGTTCGAGAGAATCAGACCGGTCATGAGACGCGACGCATCATCGCGAAGGTCGCCAAGGTCGAACAGGATTACCTTATTCTCGTCAAGGACGTCGCGGAAGTCGAATCGGTTCTCTGTGTTGTTGAATACCTGAGCGAGATACGGCCGATCAGAGATGTAGTTGAGTCTGTGACCAACACCATCCATGACGGCTGAAAACGAACTCGGGTCTTTCTGGAGTTGCCGTCGGAGCGTTCGGGCCACATTGTCCTCGCTCGATTTGGGGAGGTCGTCGAAATTCGGTTTCGGCGGGCCTGCCTGTAGGACTTGATCAACGGCGTGCTCCAGCTGCCGATGTGCAAAGTAGTCAGCTGATTCTCGATAGAGCCCATTTTCTCGCCCATATTCTTCATCGAATAGTGCCTTGATGAGCGTCCGAATCAACGTGGGAGAGACGACCGCCCTCTCGTAGCGCTCTCTGCCCATGACGAGCTTTAGGATTTCTTCGTAGTGCTCTGCTTTCCGCTGGACCGCATCTTCACGACGTCTTCCATTTTCGAGGGCAGGGCCAAGGTCAAAAAATGAGAATCCAGGAAGCACGTCTGGCATTGGAAAATGAATCACATTCTCTTCGAGGTCAGTTGTTCCGAAGCGCCGGGCGTGTGCTCGCATATAGTTCTCGGCCATTCCGTCACCTTTCGGTTCCACGACGATGACTGGCCCTTCAGTATTCTCGTGGAGCGAGAGAATCTCGTTGATGAAAGCCTTCGATTTCCCTGCACCAGTAGTTCCAAACCGGCCATAGTGAGTTGGCAAAAGATTTGGTGGGATGCACGTCGGGACGTCTTCGGGGTCGCCATTTTTTGACCTTGG
>NZ_LOPV01000073.1 GCF_001469865.1 Haloferax profundi | reverse complement strand
GAGGGGTGCACCGAGCCACGGACCTAAATCTGCAGGCAGGGTAGGTGTTCGTATGGTAGACGTGGCCTCTGCAGACTGGCTTTCGGCGCACCTCGGTGACGTCCGCGTCGTCGACGTACGCGATGGATGGGAGTTCGACGGTATCGGTCACCTCCCGAACGCCGTCTCGATTCCGTTCGACGAGTTCCGCAGCGCAGAGGGCGACGTGGGGATGCTCCCCGGCAGCGACGTGTGGAGCGAGTTGCTGTCGAACGCGGGCATCTCGGCCGACGACGACATCGTCGCCTACGACGACATGCACGGCGTCTTCGCCGCCAGATTCCTCGTGACGGCCCTGCTGTACGGCCACGACCCGACGAACCTCCACCTCCTCGACGGCGACTTCAGCGCGTGGACCCGCGAGTACGAGACGACGACCGAAGCATCCGACGTGCCGGACGCGACCTACGAGGTGTCTGACCCGTCGGCGTCGCCGCTGGTCGACTTCGAGACGGTCGAAGCAGCGCTGGACGACTCGGAGACAGTCATCGTCGACACCCGCGACGCGGCGGAGTTCGAAGAGGGCCACCTTCCCGGCGCGGTCAACCTCGACTGGCGCGAACTCGTGGACGACGAGACGCGCGGATTGAAGTCGCGAGACGACCTCGACGCCATCCTCGAACCGGCGGGAATCACGCCGGACCGCCGAATCGTCCTCTACTGCAACACGGCACGCCGAATTAGCCACACCTACGTCGTCCTCTCGCACCTCGGCTACGAACACGTCGAGTTCTACGAGGGGAGCCTCACGGAGTGGGAAGCGCGCGACGGTGCACTCGTCGAAGGGTAGTCACGGAGAGTCGCCGCCGACCAACCGAGCACAGAGTCTGCGTCACGGTGGGGCCCCGGTCGCTTCGTCCGAGTCTGCGTCAGACCCAGAACCGGGGCCTGTCGCCGAGTCAGAAGCGTCAGACTCGACCGTTGCCTCTGTCGCATCCGCGGGGGCGCGTCCGTTTTCGACGTCTAGTTCGTCACCCAACAGCGACACCGACTCCGCGAGGAGGGCGACGACGAGTGGCCCCGCGATGATACCGACGGGACCGAGGCTGAGGAGGCCACCGACGAACCCGACGAAGTAGAGACTTCCCGGCAGGTCGGCCGTCTCTCTCGCGAGACGTGGACGGATGAGGATGTCCGGAAGCCACGCGATGGCGAACCCACCGACGACGACGACGAGGATGGCGGCGACGAAGTCGCTAACGGCCACGTGATACAGCGCCATCAGCGCGAGGAGGAAACTCGGGCCGACGATAGGGATGAACTGGAGGATGGCGGCCACCGTCGCCAGCGTGATGACGAAGTCGTACCCGAGCACCGAGAACACCGCGAACGCGATGAAGAACGTCCCGACGGCAGTCGCCGCCTGCAAGACATAGATTGCGAAGAGCGTCTCTCGGGCGCGCGTGTTGAGCGAGGTGGCCACGTCGTGGTACTCTACGGGGACCAACGCGAGGAGCGTCTGTCCGACCGAGTCGCCGCCGAGGACCAGCGAGAAAACCAAGAACCCGAACAGGGTGAGTTTGATGAGGACGACAGGTGCTGCCGTGGCGACAGACCGACCGATGGACCGAATGAGCGAGAAGAGAACCGTGAGAGCCTCGTCGAGTGTCACCTCGTAGGCCATCCCGAGAACCTCGAACGAGAGTGACTCCGGCAAGAGCGACGCGAGTACGAAGAGGTCGTTCAGTCGGAGAAAGAAGATGACGAACAGCGGTGCCAGAACGACGGACGCACCGACGGCGGCGACGACTGTCGCGATAGCACTCCCTCCCCACCGAGACACGCCACGGACTTCCAGACGGCGTCTGAGCGGGATGAGGAGGTACGCGACGGTGATGGCGAAGAACACCGTCGCCAGTACGTCCAGAAGGATGAACGCCGCGAGCAGCGAGAAGAGCGCGAGGACACCGCCGAGGACGTACAGGCGCGAATTACTCACCCGTAGAGATTCTCTCGCTGAGAGCAAAATCGTTCCGCCGACTGAGAGGTTCGGACGTGTGGCAACCACGACGGCGACCCACCGAGACGACGAACACCACGGCGATTAAATATCACCGAGTACAACAACCGAGTAATGAAACGACGAACCTTCCTCAAAGCTGCCGGCGCAAGTGGGACGGCCGCGCTCCTCGCCGGGTGTACCGGTGCGTCGAACAGCGAGCCCACGACGGCAGAATCGGGCGGCGGAGCGGAGACGACG
>NZ_LOPV01000072.1 GCF_001469865.1 Haloferax profundi | reverse complement strand
GCGACGTCCATCGTCAACGAGGACGAAATCAAGATTTACTTCGGCCTGATGCTGCTGCTCGGCGCTCTCGCAGTCGCCGTCCGGCAGGCCGGTAACTACCTCGGCATGGGCGTCCTCGACTACGTCAGCCTCGCGCTCATCCTCGGGTCTGCGTTCATGGTCGCCGGCGCTGTCATCTACAGCGCCCTCAAGTCCATGCGTGCACCCGGTTCCGCCGGGACGTCGACGGCCGACTGAGCTCACCCCATCGACGGCCGTTTTCTGTTCTCACCTTGCGCAGACACATCGCTTGAAGTGAGTGGAGCGTCCACTCCACAGCGATGCGATTGGCACGGATTCGAACCGACGACGGTGTCGCGACAGGACGGTACGACGAGGGCCTCGTGACGGTCGACGGCGAGGAGTACGAAGTCGGCGTCGACGCCGACTTACTCGCGCCGTGTGAACCGTCTGCACTCTACTGCGTCGGCCGCAACTACGCGGCGACAGTCGACCAGATGGACTACGACATTCCCGACCAACCGGACTGGTTCATCAAGCCACCCGTCTCAGTGCTCGACCCCGGTGCAGACATCGAGTACCCGTCGTGGACCGACGAACTGACCTACGCGGGGGAGTTGGCCGCCGTCATCGACCACGAGTGCCACGACGTGGCCGAAGACGAGGTTTCCGACGTCGTCCGCGGGTACACCATCCTGAACGACCTCGACGCCCTCGACCAACCGGGACGGACCGCTCGAAAGGCGTTCGACGGGTCCGGTCCACTCGGCCCGTGGATAGAGACCGACGTCGACCCGTCCGACCTCGACATGACGACCCACGTCGGCGGCGAGTTGCGGCAGGAAGCGAACACCCAGCAGATGCTGTTTTCACCCGCCGAGGTCGTCTCGTTCCTCTCGGAGCGTTACACGTTCAAACCGGGCGACGTCGTCTCGTTCGGCAGTCCGGCGAACCCCGGACTCGTCGAACCCGGTGACGACGTCGAGATTTGGTACGAAGGCGTCGGCACACTCACGAACACCGTCGTGGACGCGTCTGACTGACGACGGCGAGGCGAGAAGGGGAGTGACCGGCGGCGAGTCGTCGCAGACGTTCAGTTCAGCGCGTCGACTTCGTCGGTGAGGTCTGTCGGTTGGTCCACTGGACCGTTGACGAACAGGCCGTGACCCATCACCGCTGCTGCGACGAAACTGAACCCGACGACGGCAGTCGTCGGTTCCATCGCGGTGAGCTGTCCGACGAGAACCCCGAGGACGAGACTCAGGAAGATTCCCGCGAGAACCAGGTCGTAGTACTGCCACGTGTACCCCATACGAATTGATTCGAGCGCCAGCACCGAAGGAGTACCGACCAGTTCCGCACGGGATGATTTTGAAACGAAGACCAGTGGCGCCGAATGGAGTCGCTTCGGTTCGCTCGTGCCGTCATCGAACGACGGGGCGGTTCCACCCTCGTCGCGTCCTCGGGAAAGACGCTCACGGAACGGCTATACGTCGGCAGACACTCCAAGGCCTATGGAGTATCAATCTGCGCTCGACCGGGCGCTCGATATCCTTCCGGAACGAAACGTCGAACAAGAACGCCTGAAGATACCAGACCCCGAAGGCGAGACAGACGGCGCGTTCACGCGTCTCACCAACCTCGGCGAAATCGCCGACGCACTCTCGCGGACGACCGAACACCTCCACAGTGCCATCCAGCGCACGTTCGGTACGAGCGGCCAACTCGAAGGCGACCGCGCCCGCTACAGTGGGTCGTTCTCCATCAACGACTTCGAAGAGGCCCTCGACGACTACGTCGAAGAGTACGTCACGTGCTCCGAGTGTGGCCTCCCCGACACACGCCTCGTGACCGAAGACGGCGTCGACATGCTTCGCTGTGAGGCGTGTGGTGCCTTCCGACCCGTCCAGAAACGCTCCAGTACGAGCAAGAAGCGCCAGCGCGAAGCAGTGGAAGAAGGGCGCACCTACGAAGTCGAAATCACCGGGACTGGCCGCAAGGGCGACGGCGTCGCCCAGCGCGGGAAGTACACCATCTTCGTCCCCGGTGCCCAGGAAGGCCAGACCGTCCGCGTCTACATCAAGAACACGAGTGGATCGCTCGCGTTCGCCGAACTCGCCTAATCGAGTCGCAGCGTCTCTCGTCTCTGTTCTCACTTCTACGTTTCTCGCTTGGGAAGAGTCACGACGCTGTCCTGTGAACGTCGCGTCTCGACTGGCCGACCACGAGCGACGCGAAAAGTGAGCAGGACAGCGTTATTCGTCGTCGCTTCCACACCGTCGGCCGACGACGAACAGGGCGAGGAAGACGAAGACTGCGCCCTCGATTCGCGCCACCGTCGTCACCCACGGCTTCGCCGTCATCTCGTCGCCGTCTTCGTAGGCGACGCGAGTCAGCGCGTCGACGAGTTGGTCGGGAAACAGCAGTTCTACGATGCCGAACACGGCGAGTAGTCCTCGAATCATACGAGTATATCGCCCTACTATCGGTGAAAAACCTCTGTCAGTTCTCACGAGACGAGAGAATCGAGTGTGCTTAGCCGGCGGGCAGTCTCAGACCACACGATGGTCCTCATCACACAGGAGACTCCTGCCGATACCGACGCCGTCGCCGCAGTCCACGCCGCCGCCTTCCCCACCGACGACGAGGCGATACTCGTCGATGCCCTCCGCGAAAATGACGCGTTCGAACCCTCGCTCTCGCTCGTCGCTCGCGAGGACGACGACGTCGTCGGGCACGTCCTCTGTACGCGAATCACGGTCGAAGACGCCCCGTCGATTCCGGCACTCACGCTCGCCCCTGTCGGCGTCGTTCCGGAAGAGCAGGGCCGAGGAATCGGGACTTCGTTGGTCGAAGCGGCCCTCGACGCCGCCGCCGAGGGAGGGTTCGACCTCGTCTTCCTCCACGGTGACCCGGTGTTCTACTCACGGTTCGGCTTCCATCCCGCAGGCATCCGTGGGTTCGAGAACCCGTTGGAGACGCCGCCAGAGGTATTCATGCTCGCCACGGTTGGCGACGACCCGGAGACGGGTGGCCCGCTTTCGTACCCCGAACCGTTCGACCACATCTGACCTCCTCGGGATTTATTTTCGTTCGCCGAGGCCTCACAGTCATGCGATTCGAGGAGTTACAACGAATCTACGACGGTGACGAATACTACTGGGGAACCGAACCGAATGGACTCGCGACTCGTGTCGCCGACGCCGTCTCGGCCGAGACACATCCCTCCGTCGTCGACGTCGGTGCAGGAGAGGGACGCGATGCAGTCTACTTCGCCGAGCAGGGATTCGACACGACGGCTATCGATATCGCGCCCAACGGCCTCGACAAGGCAGAACGATTGGCCGCAGACCGAGGTGTCGAACTCGACACCCGCCGCGGCGACGTGAACGACCTGACGTTCGACTCACAGTGGGACCTCGTCTACTCTATCGGGACCCTCCAGTATATTCGTCCGGAGAACCGAGCGTCGCAGTTCGAACACTTCCGTGACGCGACGCAACCCGGCGGCGTCCACGCGGTGTGGGCGTTCGTCGACCACCCCGACGTCGCACCCGCCCCCGACTGGGGAGACAACGAGTACCTGTACGACCCCGGTGAACTGCGTTCGTACTACGACGGGTGGGCCGTGCTCCACGCCGACGACTACGTCTTCGACGACGACTCCGCAGGCGAACCCCACCAGCACGCCTGTGAGGAGTTGATTCTTCAGAAACCCGAGTGAGCGCCGTTGCGACGACTGCGAACAGTGGCCGGCGTTAGTTGGCGTCCTCGAACGAGTCGACGAACGAGTCGGTCGCTTCGGTCCACGCGGCGACGAGCGTGTCGTCCAGCGGTTCTGTCTCCCAGCGCTCGACTGCGTCGTGGTCGTCTAACCACTCGACAGTCCGCCCGACACCCGTCTCGAAATCGACCGTGTAGCGGAAGCCGAGGTCCGCGATGGCGCGCGAGTTGTCGAAGACGGTGCTGTACTGGAAGTGGTCACGGAGCATCCGTGTCCGCTCCGGGGCGACGCGTCGGAGAACGTCCGTGGGGATGTGGACGAGGTCCGGTTCGGGTGCGTCGAGGGCAGACGCCACGCGTCGGTGGTACTGGTTCCACGTCATCGTCTCTTCGCTCGTGACGTTGTACGCCCGGCCACCGACGCCGGGGCGTTCGACTGCGCCACGGAACGCCCGGGCCACGTCCTCGGTGTGGCACGGCCCCCACAGCGATGTGCCGTCGCCGTGGACGACGATGGGTTTCCCCGCGCGGATTCTGTCGACGTAGTACGACCCCATGCCGAGGGTGTGGACGAGGGTTCCGCCTTCGCCGTAGGTGTTCCACGGACGGAGGACGACGACGTCGAAGACGCCGGATTCGTGCGCATCGAAGAACACGTCTTCGGCGGCAATCTTGCCGGCGGCGTAGTCGCTCACGGGGGGATTTCGGGGACTCGATTCGGCGACGGGATTCTTCGGTGGCGGTCGGTGGTACACGTCTATCGTGCTGCAGAACACGTATCGGTCGACGACGCCGTCGCATATTTCGACGGCCGAACGAGCAGCATCTGCGTCGAAGCACGCCAAATCGACCACCACAGACGGGTCGGCGTCGTGAACGGCGGCACGGAGTGCTGCGTCGTCTCCGCGGTCACCAGTGACGCGGGTGACTCCCTCGGGGAGGGACCCGCCCGTCTCACCTCGCTGAAAACTCGTTACGTCGTGGCCGGCGTCGGCGAGTCGCCGGACGATGTCTCGGCCCAGAAGCCCTGTTCCGCCGATGACAAATACGTGCATGCGTCCAGAGCGTCCCGCGAACGAATAAAGACCCGTGGGTGTACCGAAAACACTCATCCTGTTAGAGTGGTTACTATAGACCATGAAAGTCTACCTCACAGACGGTACGAGTTTCGAGTGCGGTGGGTACAAAGCGCTCGACTCCGGTGGTGTCGTTCTCACGTCCGACAAGAAGCGAAAGAAGGTTGTCGGCTACGTGCCCGCGGAGGCACTCGTCTACATCCTCCCAGACGAAGTCGCGGCCGAACGCGACAGGAACGAACGAAGAGAAGAGGCGGCGGGAGAGACCAAAGTAGAAGAAGAAGAGGAAGGAGAGAGCGAGGACGAAGAAGAGGAAGGAGAGGAAGGAGAGGAAGAAGAGAACGAAGACAAAACGGAGTCCGAGGAAGGCGAAGAGGAGGCGGAATCGGGGTCCGAAGAAAGCGGAGAAGAAGAGGAGGAGGAAGGAGTCGAAGGTGAGGGGGCGACTGAAGTCGCCGAAGGGGAAGAGACACAGTCGGAATCAGGCAGCGACTCAGAAGCAGGCGAAGCAGCACCCGGCGAATCGTCCGAGGCTGAAGAACAAGCCGACGAGACTGCAATCGGCGCAGGTGTCGAAGCCGGTGTCGAAGGTGTGACCAAAGCCTCGCCAGAAGAGACTGGGACCGACCATACCCACGAGGATATCGTCGAGAGAGTCGATCACCTCGAATCACGCGTCGATGGACTCGACGGGCGAGTCGATGCGATGACCGAACAACTCGCAGACATCGTCCCGGCTGTCGAGACGGTAGTCGAAGAAGAACGCGACCCAGAAGACCTGCGGAACATCCGCGGAATCGGTGAGGCGTACGCCACTCGCCTCCGGGCCAGTGGAATCGATACGGTGTCGGCACTCCGAAATGCTGGCGACGAAGACATCGCGGCGGCGGCCGATGTCTCCGAACGGCGCGTGACAGACTGGAAACGACGCGCCGAGTCGTACGCCGAATCCACACTCGTGGCAGAACCGGATTCCGAGTCGACCGACGAGTCGACATCCGGCGACGAAGAAGACACCGACGAAGTTGACGATGGGGAGTCCGACACAACGGGTGGGGGCGAACCAACCGACGAGGGTGACCCCTCGTCAGGCACCGAATTCTGAGCGCCCGCCATCTGCGTTGCAGGACACTGTTCCAACGTCGATGTAGCGACGGCGGTACCACCGTCTGTGACTGTCGCAGGGTTGGTAGTTCCCAACACGCGGGAACCGACTAAGAGGGTTGATACAGTTGGAGTCTAATCTCCGCTTGATGTACGACACCATCCTCGTGCCAATCGACGGGAGCGATTCCATGACGCCAATCGTAGAAGACGCCGCTGCGTTTGCCGCAGAGCGCGAGGCGTCGGTGTTCCTGCTGTACGTGGTCGACAAGCGCGCGTTCTTGACGCTCGCACCAGAGCGACAAGACGAGGTGTGCGACGAACTCGAATCGAAGGGCGCGGCCGCCCTCGACGTGGCCAAAGAGGCCATGGCTGAGTACGGCGTCGACGCCGAGACCACGCTCCGCCGCGGCGACCCGGCAGACGAGATTCTCGACTACGCACGGGAAATCGACGCGGACCTCATCGCGATGGGAACGCACGCCCGATTCGAAGACAACATCCTCGGAAGCGTCTCGCGGTCCGTCGTCATCGAGTCGGATATTCCCGTGCTGGCGACCCCCATCAAGGCCGACTGACCGTCTGAACGAGTACGTCTCGCGAGCGAGGCTACCGCGGTGATTGCTGGACACTGTTTTCCGGACCGACGGGCGACGAACGGAGACGAATCGCGGCAGGTGTACGAACGACGCGACCACCCGGGCGCTACGTCAATCTGATGAACAAGAGGACGAGGCCGAACAGTGTCGATACCGCGCTGACGAGTAAGAGTCCGCCACTCACGACGAGGGTACGGCCATCGAGTGCGGGAACGGTGCCACTGGTCGTGAGACTCGAGAGCGTGAGTCCGGCGGAGATGTCTGAGACTGGCGCGAGGACGGCGAGGCAGAACAGGACGAGTCCACCGACGACGAGAACATACGGTGTGACCGACGAGTTCCGACGAGGTGTGTGATGGGTGGTGGAGTAGCCGCGAGACATATTTCTCGTACGTCGGCATCGCTGTTTGGTACGAGTCGGCTACCGTGACTGTTCAGCCGTTAGATGCGTCCTAACCCGCCAGTTTGGCGTCCCTCGTGCGCGCCAGAAGTCCGTGACCTGCCGAACCACTTCACGCTGAGTTGCTGCTCTTCACCGCAGCGTTGCTCCTGTACGCGCTCACGTCGAGTCCGCTCCTCTCGCTCCTACTGGGCTTCCGTGGGAGTGGTCTGGGGCCGTTTACGTTCCTCCCGGACCTGTTCGCGGCCGTCGCAATCACGTTCCTCACGTACCAGAGTTCGGCGTAGGGCGCGTGAAACGTCGCTATTCGTCTGATTCTGGTTCGAAGTCGAGCACGACCGAGTTGATGCAGTAGCGTTTGCCCGTCGGTTGTGGGCCGTCGTCGAAGACGTGGCCGAGGTGACCACCGCAAGTCGAGCACACGACTTCGGTGCGGTCCATCCCGTGGCTCAGGTCGCGGCGGAGTTCGATGTTCGAGTCGGTGGCGTCGTAGAAACTCGGCCACCCGCAGTGCGAGTCGTACTTGGTCTCGGAGGTGAACAACTCCGTTCCACAGCCGACACAGCGGTAGACGCCGTCTTCAGAGCGGTCGACGTGGTCGCCCGAGAACCGTGGTTCGGTCCCCTGTTCTCGGAGGACGCGGTAGGCGTCCTTGGAGAGTCGTTCCCGCCACTCTGCCTCCGAGAGAGTGAATTCAGCGTCGCTCATGCGTGAAGAGACGAACCCCAGAAAGAAAGCGGCGTCGGCTACTCTCGTCGGAGGAAGTCAGGAAGTCGAAGCCGTGCGAAATCGTCTGACTGGAGGTCGAGCACGTCGATTCGACCGACTGCCTCCGGGACACCCTGCTTGTCTGTTGGCTTCCGCATGGCCACGTCGGCCCGACCCGTCGTCTTCGGCGTCGTCTCCTCGTCGACGAGTGCGTCCCACAGTTCTTGTTTCGTGTCGTACTCGCCTCTGTTGCGGGCGACACGCTGTTTCCCCTCTTCGAAGGAGAGTTGGAGGACGCTCCGGCCGTAGGCGGTGCTCGCCTGCCGGCGAATCCGCTCGAACTCGCTCGGGTTCGGCGCACCGAGGGCGGTAGAGACGCCGAGTGCGTACATCCGGCGGATGGCCTCTTCGTCCGAAATCGTCCGCCAGTCCGTCCCGAAGGCCCGTTCGTACATGGTCCCTCAGAGGTCGACCTTCGACCGGGGGTCTACCACGAGCCCGTTGTCGGTGAAGGAGAGCGACCGGATGTCGCAGTCGATGTTCGTCCCGCGCATCTTGATGACCTGAATCCCGCGTGTCATCCCCGTCGCTTCGAGGTAGTTGTGGAAGAAGACGACACCGTGAGCGAGGAAGTGCTCGTCAGAGTACGACGAGGGGTCGGTCATCTCGGAGATGAGGAGCGTCGTCGCGTCGCCCTGCTTGAGCGCGGTGAGAAAGCGCGTCATCTCTTCGGACCCGTTGGCGAAGAACAGACGCAAGAGCATCGTCGAGTCGATGACGAGACGGTCGACCTGTCGAGAGTTGACGAAGGCGACAATCTTGTCGGTGAGGCTCTGCACGTTCGACGTGCTGCCACTCTGTGAGAACTGGTTGAGGAGGTGTTTCCCCTTCGGACTCACGAGGTTGATGTACCGGAAGCCATCCGAATTCGTCAGCGTCTCGAACCCGAAGTCGAAACTCGACATGTCGTTGATGAGTTCCTCTTCGGTTTCGTGCATGGTGATGTACATGCACTGTTCGCCGTTTCGAAGTCCTTCGGCGATGAACTGCGCCGTGAACGTCGTCTTTCCACTCCCCGGCGGCCCACTCAACACGTAGAGACGTCGTGGAAGGAAACCACCCTGGATGAGTTCGTCGAACCCGCTTACCCCACTCGGAATCCGCATGGTCGGACACACCGTGCGTCCTATTATAATCATTCCGGGACAGGTATCACGAGTGATATTTCTGCCCCGTCGGACGGCACATCTCTCACTCTGGGTAGAGCTCGACTTCGCGTTCGACGCTATCGATAGCGGCAATATCTTCGTCGTCGAGGTCGATAGTCACCGCTTCGAGGTTGGCCCTGAGGTGTCTCTCACTCGACGCTTTCGGGATGATGCACACACCTTTCGTGGCCAACCACGCCAGACTCACCGATTCAGGGGTCACGTCGTGCTTCGTTGCGACCGAGACGACTTCGTCGACGTCGCCGACCTGTCCGCCCGCGAGTGGTGAGTACGCGACCACACTGTACCCGTGCTCGTCGGCGTGTTCGAGGAGTTCCGGACGCTGGAACAACGGGTGGTACTCCGTCTGGTGAGCGACGAGTGGTGCGTCCAGCAGGTCGAGTGCCTCGTCCAACTCACCGACGGTGAAGTTGCTCACCCCGACGGCACGTGCACGTCCGTCGTCCACGAGTTCGTCGAAGGCCGCCAGTGTCTCGGGTGGGTCGTACGTCTCGACGGGACGGTGGACGTACAGGAGGTCCACGTAGTCGGTTCCGAGACGGTCGAGACTCTCGTCGGTGGTTCGGAGCACGTCGTCGTAGGCGAGACTGTCCGCCCAGACTTTGGTCGCGAGATAGATATCGTCTCGTGGCGTCTCTGCGGCGGCGACGGCGTCGCCGACGACTGCCTCGTTCTCGTATATCTGTGCCGTGTCGACGTGGCGGTAGCCCATCTCCAGTGCCGTCGTCACAGCGCTGGCCTCCTCGGGTGTATCCAGCCCCATCGTTCCGAGGCCGAGTTGTGGGACGCGAGTCATCGGGTCACTCCGTCACCAGCGGACGACGAGTCGGTGCGGCCACCGTCGGTGGCGACGGGAACACCGTCGATAGCGAGCAAGTCGTCGAGTCCGGATACCTCGTGTGTCGGGTCGGGCGAAGGCGTGTGGTCGGCGCGGTGGTCACGGCGGATGAACGCCGAATCGACGCCCGCCGCGTGGGCAGCGGCGATGTCGACGTCGCTGTCACCGACGAAGAGCGGAGACTCGACACCGAGGTCGGACATCGCCTGTTCGAGGTAGTAGGGTTCGGGTTTCTTTCGGTGGAGACTCGTCATCGACGGTTCCCGGCCGTAGGCCGTCCCGAACAACTCCGTCGCGTCGAGGTGGTCGAGGACGTAGTCTATCGTCGCTTGCTGGTTGCTCGAGACGATTCCCATCGGCGCGTCGATTCGGCGAATCGCGTCGAAGTCGTCGTAAGGCGCCTTCAGGCCGTCGGCGATGGCGTCGCACTGGTAGGCCGACGACTTCTCGTCGCGGACGCGAAACAGCGTCTCGGGGTCGAGGTCGTAGGCGTCGGCGACGGTGTGCACGTCGTCGGGGGTGACGTGGATGACCATCTGCCGGACGTGCTCTGGGTCCGGGTCGACGACGCCGAGTTCGTCGAAGGCGGCCCACGTCGCGTCGTGGAGGAGCGAGATATCGACGAGCGTGGTCAACACGCCGTCGTGGTCGAAGATGACCGAATCGTACATACGTCTCGTGCGGGTGCGAGACGTGAATCGTTTTCGCCTCACCCGCGCATTCCGCCGCGGTGCGAGTCTTTTAGCGCATCGAAGACACAGATTGAGACGATGCTGGCTGGACTCACACGCGGGGTGTCGAGATGACGCGCGACGTGTGTATCGTCGGAGCGGGGGCCGCAGGGGCTGGTGCGGCCTACGCACTCCGCGACGCGAACGTGAACGTGACCATTCTGGAGAAGAGTCGCGGGGTGTGTGGGCGCGCGGCGACACGGCGGAGACACGGGTGTCGGTACGACCACGGGGCCAACTACGTCAAAGACTACGACCACCGAACCGAGCAACTGATTCGCAGCCTCGGCGAGGACGGACTGGTCGATATCGACGAACCCGTGTGGACGTTCGACGCCGACGGAGTCGTCTCGAAGGGCGACGGGCGCGACCAACACAAGTGGACGTGGGCCGACGGAATCACCCAACTAGCCAAGCGACTGCTCGCCAGAACGGACGCCACCGTCGAACGCGAGACGCGGGTCGCGGCTATCGACCACAACCCGGACACGTCCTACTGGTCCGTCGTCGACGAGTCTGGGACTCGCCACGGACCGTACGACGTGGTCTTGTTGACGCCGCCTGCACCCCAGACGGCGAGTCTGCTCACCGAGATGGGCTGGGGTGACCAGTGTATGGTCGGTCTCAGAGAGGCGATTGGGAGCGTCCAGTATCGGACGATTCGGTCGGTGATACTCCACTATCCGTTCGAGCGCGACGAACCGTGGTACGCGCTCGTCAACCCAGACAAGCAACACCCCATCGGGTGGGTCGCACGCGAGGAGTGCAAAGACGGGCACGTCCCCGACGGCGAGAGCCTCCTCGTCGTACAACCGAGTCCCGAGTGGTCGGACGCACACTACGACGACCCACTCGACGAGGCGGCAGACGACGTTGCCGACATGGTCGCCGACCTCCTCGACGACGAGAGACTGCGCGACCCCGATTGGGTCGACGACCAAGGGTGGCGCTACGCCCTCCCCGACGGCGTCGCAAACCGAGAGGTCATCCGCCGTGGCGAACCCGACGGTCTGTTCTTCGCCGGCGACTGGACGGTTGGCGAGGGTCGGGTCCACGCCGCACTGTGGAGCGGTATCGAAGCGGGCGAACGAATCGTTGAGAAGTGAGGAGAGAGGGGGGGACCCCCTCGCGACTCACGCCGTCACGCCCTACTCGTGAACCGACTCGCCGCGCTGGAGGCGGGCAGCGATAGAAAACGTCTGTTCACGTTCGCGTCGAGTCGGCGAGTGCGCCGAGAGGTAGCGGGCGACACCGACGAAGAGCGTCCGTGCTTCTTCCGGCGGCCGGTTCGCTGCCTGTGCGAACCCCGCTTCGAGCGCCTGATAGGTGTGGAATCCGGCGTCTTCGACGAGGAGTGCACTCCCGAGTTCTCGTCTGAGCGTCGCTGGGTCGCCACCGGCGTCGAGGAAGTGGGCGGCGGCCTTGCCGGCGGCGTTCACCCGACCCTCTGCGTCGAACGCCGCTTCGAGCGTGTCGAGTTCGACAGATGGGTTGGCATCGGGGTTCTCGGGCGGGAGCGGTGCTGGTGGCGTGTTCAAGAACCGGTCGAGGTAGACGTTGATTGCGGCGTCGAACACACCGCGGTAGAGTTCCACCGCGTCCGTCCGTCTCGTCAGTTGGTGGACGGCGTTGGCGTACGTGAACGTGTGGTGGACCGTGTTCCAGTCGTTGAACTCGTTGCTCGTCGTAAACTGTGCGACGCGCATCCCTGCCGCGAGTGCCACGACGTCGGCGAGTTCTTCGGGCGTCGCACCGTGGCGAATCGCGTCCACGAGGGCGTCGACGATGGCGTCCGGGTCGTCGCTGAGGAGGGTGTCGAGCACGTCGTCGGGGCGTGACCACGTCTTTTCAGACCCGAACTCGACGAACCGGTCCAGTTCGTCGAACACGTTGTCGAGGAGTTCGGCGAGATTGATTGGCCGCCGCCACTGTGCGGTTTCTTCGGCCCGGTCTGCAGTCGCGAGGCCACGGACGAGACTCGGAAGCACCTCGTCGGCGTATCCCCATCCGACGTGGTCGAGTGCCTCGCAGGCTTTGTTGACGTAGTCGAGGACGTGTCCCGTCTGGATGTAGCGGTGGTCTGTCGCCGCGGTGGCGAGGAGTCGCGCGAGGTGTTCGTCGTCGTATCCGGCGTCGATGGCGGTTCGGAGGACGCGTTCTGCACCGGACGGGTCTCGAACTTCGACGTTCTCGCGGAACCACGACAGGAGTCGCTCGAAGTCGGTGTCCGTCGCGCCGAGCGCATCCTGTTCGAACTGCGGCGGTTCGTTCGACACGTCGCTGCCGACTTCCACGAGGCCGTGGTAGAGCGCGCGTTTCTGGTCCATCGGGTCGAGGTCAGGGAGGACGTTCGCCATCGCGGTCAGGATAGTGAGACCCGGTCCCCAGCCCTGCCGCCGATATCGACAGCCGAATCGAATCCCCGTCACCATCGGGTCCGTGGCGTCGACGCCGGTGTCGAGGAGGCCGATGACCGACTTCGCGACAACGAGTCGAAGGTTCTGTTCGAGACCGTCTTCGAGTCTGTTCGACCAGTGGACGTGCGGTGGGTCGTCCGGTTCCGGGTTCGGGTCGACGTAGACCGTTCCGTCGCGGATGTCGACCGGATAGGTGAGTACGTCGTCGGCCCACGGGTCGAACGTGTCGCCACACGAGAGTTCGAAGCGGGCGTGGTGCCAGTGGCAGGTGAGGACGCCGTCGTCGACGCTTCCCTCGACGAGGGGAAAGCCCATGTGCGGGCAGGCGTTGTCGACCGCTCGAACCTCGCCTTCGTGGACGAAGAGCGCGATTGCACGACCATCCACCCCGACGGCTTCACGGCCGGACGTGCGGAGGTCCGCGAGTTCGACGGTAGGGACGAATCCATCTGAAGGTGCCATACGATAACACACGTCGGAGAAAATCGTAAAGGTTCGCTGAAACGACGTTGTGTAGGAAGTGTAACAATTCGGCGTTTTTCCCGGATTCTGTCTCTTCAGGCTCTGTGCGGTCGATGTGGCGTAGAACGGCGTCGCACCGAGACGTACGCCAGACGCTAACACGATTCGGGCATGCCTTTTTCGTCGCCCACGCCTAACCACCGAGTGTGTCCGCGCTGACCGTTCGAATCGACCCGCACGTCCACTCGGAGGGGTCGTACGACGCCCACGACCCGGTCGAACTCATCTTAGAGCAGGCCGCGGAGATTGGACTCGACGCCGTCGTCATCACCGACCACGACGTCATCAACGAGTCCATTCGAGCGGCGCAACTCGCACCGATGTACGGCCTCGTCGGCATCCCCGGTGTGGAAGTCTCGACTGCCGACGGCCACCTCCTCGCACTGGGCGTCGAAGAACTCCCGCCCCGCCGTCGCCCACTCGACGAGACTGCCCAGTGGGTGCGTGACCACGGTGGCGTCGCAATCGTCCCGCACCCCTTCCAGCGGAGTCGCCACGGCATCCGAAAGAGGCGACTCGGCCGGTATCACGACACGTCCGGTGGTGACGCGTTCGACGCCATCGAGACGTACAACTCGTGGCTCTTCACGGGGTACAAGAACCGCCGCGCTCGCCGATTCGCCGCGAGGAGACAGTACCCCGGCGTCGCCGGGAGCGACGCCCACAAAGTCGGGTACGTCGGCCGTGCCTACACGGAAATCGAGATACCCAACGTGTCGCGCGCCTCGCTCACCGCCGACGACGTCCTCGACGCGATTCGCAGTGGTTCGACGCGGGTCCAAGGACGCCGGACGCCGATTCCGACGAGTACGAAACACTACGTGGGTGCGGCGGGGCGGAAGTCGGCGTACTACGCCAAACGCGGCGCGCTGACGAGTGGCGTGTTGGCGAAGAAAGGAGCCTTCAAATCGGCGTACATCGCGAAGGTTGGCGCACTCAAGAGCGGCTATCTCGCGAAGCAGGGCGCAGTTCGCGGAGCGCAGTTGCTAGCCCGGTTGTCGCCGCTGTAGCAACCACGGGAGTGCGGTTTTTTGACTCAGTCTGCCCGACCAGGACGACTGACGGGTGGCGTCGCCTCCGGGAACCCACTTGTCGCCGCGGGTTCGCGGGAGAGATGGTCCATCCCGCGAGTCGCGACGAGGACGAGTGCGACCACCCACACCGCCACGGCAAACGTCCCGATTGCGGCCACCCGAACCTCGTCGTAGATGGGCGTACCGACGACGGCGGCGTCGATGGGAACGAGACCACTCAGGATGTTCATCGCACCGTGTCCGAGCATCGCCAGCCATGCGCTCCCCGTCTCGTTGTAGAGCCACGTCAAGACGAGCGAGAACCCGACCATACTGACGCCCCACAGCACCTGTTGGCCGAGTGGCCACGTCCCGTGCGGGGCCGACGTGGTGAAGAACAACGGAAGATGCCAGAGTGCCCAGAGGACGCCGATGAGGAGGCCGGATTGAACCGCGCCGTACCGGGCCTGTAACCGCGGGAGCGCGAATCCACGCCAGCCGAGTTCCTCTTTCCCGCCACCGACGATTGCCTCGAAGACGATGAAGAGTGGGAGCGTCAGGTAGAACGCCGCACCCATCTCGAGGACGCCCAGGTCGATTGGATACCCGAGGAGACCGTACATGACCGTCCCGAGTGCGACGAACACGAGTGGGAGGACGAGGACGGCAGCGTACCACCGAAGCGAGAGGCGCCAGCGGAGACGCGGCACGAACCACGCACGAATCGACTCACCGCCGGCCCAGAGGACGACGGCGGCGGCGACGAACGGGCCGAGAGCGCCGAGGGTAAAGAGCCCCCACGTGGCCCACGATGGCGGTAACTCGAACAGGAGGACCGGAGCGTCGATGGCCCAGGTAATCGCGAACGAGAGGACGAAGAACGCGACGATTGGGTGTGTCGTGATTCGACGACGAATGGAGGACATCGTGTTTCACCGACACTAGTTGGTCGCGCCAGCGTATAATCCAAGACTGCCGTTCTCTCGAAGAGAGAACGGGTACGAAAAGAGAGGTGCGCGCCACGAGGGGCAGTCGACGGCCGGCGCGCAGTGTACTCAGGCGACCACCGGTTGGCCCGGTGCAGGGTATTCGAGGTAGAGTCGACCGAAGAGGGCGTAGGGCCACCCCCAGCATTCGACGTCTCCGTGCGTGCGGGTCGAGCGTGACGGTGTCACGTCACCGAGGTCGAGTCCGTCGAGTGTCCCGCTGGCCGCGTCGACGGCGAGAATTCGGTCGGTGTCGACCCTGTATCGGACGCCAGTCTCTGTGCGCCCACGTATCTTCGACCCACCGGCCGGCAAGAGAGCGTTGAACACGCGAGTACTGGTCGCGCTTCCGATGGCCGTCTGCGCAATGGCGTCCGGAAACAGCGACGAGAGAGTGTCCGCCACGCGTGTCCGTGGGGTCGCCGTGAGGTCGACGCGAAGGTCGAGCGTCGTCCCGTCGGCGCTGTCCATCCCGACTTCGAGTGCCTCGCTGTCTGCACGCTGCCACGCGAACGCGGCCTCTTCGACCCGGTCGAACTCGTGGTACGCCACGATGTACTCCGCCGCCTCGCTGGATGTGTAGAGTGCCAACTCGCCGTCTGGCCGCTCGAGCCACAGTTCGGCGTACGAGTCGACCGGCGTCGGCGTCTCGTCGAACGCGACGACCCACAGCGTGTGGCCGCTCTCGAATCCGATGTACGGACAGACGACACCGGAGAACGGTCGCAACGGCCCCCGTATCCCTGGTGGATATCGGTATTGCTCGTCTGCCCCAGAGGTAGTGCTCATGGATAACTCGCGTAGAATAATGCTAGCAACCGACATTACGGTTGTGTCGAACGCGTCGCTGTCGGCGAATGTCCGCAAAAGCGTCGCTTACTCGGACGAACTGACCAGTTCTTCGTACTGCGCGCCAGTCTGTTTGAGCGTCTCCGTCGAGTAGAGTCGTTCGTGGTCGAACGGGAGGTACTCGGCGGCGAGTTCGTCGATTTTCGCGTCCACGGCGTCGGCGTCGCGGCCGTGAATCATCGTGAAGAGGTTGTACGGCCAGTCCTGTTCCGGACGACGAGGCCGGTGGTAACAGAGGGTGACGTACGGTAGACTTCCGACGACTTCGCCGCGTGCGTCGAGTTCGTCGTCGGGGACGTTCCAGACGACCATGCAGTTGTTCCGAAAGCCGGTGACGACGTGGTTGACGATACACCCGATGCGTTTGATACACCCGTCGTCGCGGAGGCGCTCGATTGCGGCGATGACCTCGTCGGTGTCGGCGTCGATGGCGGCTGCGACGTCTGCGTAGGGAGTCTTCGTCAATGGGAAGCCGTCTTGAATCTCCACGAGGAGGCGTGCGTCGAGGTCCGAGAGGTCGCCTGTCGCCTCCTCGGAGATTCGAGTCGCGCTCACGTCGGTCTCGTCGAGACTCTCGCGGGCGAACCGGTCGTCGTTCATCACGGGGAACTCCAAGTCGATGTAGTAGTCCGTGAGCATCGGGAGGTTGAGCACCTCACAGCCAGTTCGGTCTTCGATTTCGGAGAGGATGCGGTCGCGCGTCTCGCGTGACCCGGCGGTGACGACGAACCACATGTTCCACTCGTGGTCGCGGCGGTAGTTGTGGTTCACCTGCTGGTAGCCGTTGATGACTTCGGCCACATCGTCGAATCGCTCCTCCGGGGCGGAAACGGCAGCGAGCGTCGAACTCCCGATGACGGGTGGGTTGAGGACGGCACCGAACCGGCGGAAGATGCCCTTCTCGCGGAGGTGGCGAACCCGGTCCAGCGCCTCCTCCTCGTCGATACCAAGGTCTTCGGCGACGACGCGGAAGGGTCGCGCTTCGACAGGGAAGCCACTCTGGTACTCGTCGATGAGCGCGGCGTCGACCTCGTCGAGGTCGGCCCGCCAGTCGTCCGACAGCGCGGTCATTACCACGGCTTAGGAGTCGGAGGGCCTATCGCTTTCGGACCGCCGGACGGGTCTTGCTCGGCGGGACCGAACAGGACGTTTTTTGCACGCTCACTCGAAGGTAGGACCATGGCAGCAGTCGACAGCGAGTTCGGTGAGTGGCCGCTGAAACGTCTGATGACAGAAGTCGTCGGCACGGGAACGAAGTCCGCCGAGGACATGACGCGAGCGCAGGCGATGGAAGCGATGCGGCGTATCCTCGCTGACGAACCCGACCACACGACGCTCGGCGCGTTCTGGTTGGCCAACCGCTGGAAACACAACAACGCCGAGGAACTGGCCGCGTACACCGACGTGATGGCTGAACACGTCCAGTACGCCGAGCCGAAAGTCGACCCCGTCGACTGCGGCGCGAACTACGACGGCAAGGGCAAGACGGCCATTCTCGGCGTCGCCGCCGGCGTCACCGCCGCCGCAGCAGGCACGCCCGTCGTCGTCCACTCCGGCGACCGTGTTCCGACCCAGAAGCAGGACGCCTACAAGCACGTCCTCGACGAACTCGGCGTCCGAACGGAACTCGAACCCGACGAGTCCGCCGACATGGTCGACGACACCGGGTTCGGCTTTTACTACCAGCCTAAGTTCAACCCGGCTATCCACGCCCTCTGGGAGCGCCGTGACAACATGGGCGTCCGCACCTTCGTCAACACCATCGAGACCATCGCCAACCCCGCGAACGCCTCGACGCACCTCGGGTCGTTCTACCACCTCGCGTTCGCCAAGAAGATGGTGAACACGTTCGAGGAGAGCCACCACCACGACCTCCGCCGCGTCGTCATGTTCCAGGGGATGGAAGGCTACGACGACATCCGCCCCGGCTACACGAAAGTCGCGGAGTGGACGAACGGCGAGTTCGACGACTTCGAAATCGAGACGGCCGAGTACGGCATGGACTTCGAGTACGACGACCTCGGCGTGGACGAAGACGACGTTGCCGGCGACTCCGCGACGATTACGGAAGAAGTCCTCTCGGGCGAACGCGAGGACCGCTTCGCCGACGCCGTCGCCCTCAACGCGGCACTGCGTATCTACGCGCGCGAAGACGCCGACTCCATCGACGAGGGTCTGGAGATGGCTCGTGAGGCTATCGACTCCGGTGCCGCGGCCGAGGTTCTCGAAGACCTGCGCGAGTTCTAAGAGTCAGGTAGCGGTACCCCGTTTTCACTCGAAGAGTTGCCGAGCATACCGGTAAATCGGCGCACCAAGCCAGTCGCGCCCTTCTGCAATCGCCTCGAACGCCGATTTCGCTTCCGCAGCGGTGAGCACATCGCGTTTGACCAACGCACGAAGAACGATTGGTGAGAGTGCAACCTCAGCATCGACCAAATTCTGGAGTTCTGGAAGTGCCCGATAGTCGTCGGTGATGAGAAACGCGGCATCAACTTCTCGGGCCGCCGCGACACAACTTGCTTCGCCGTCGTCGATACGACTCGTCACGAACTCGTCGCCTGTGGTATCGACGACGCGGATAGCCGCGACTGCGTCGAGAATAGTCGATTCCCCGTCTCCGTGATTGTCGTCGTAGGCTGCGGTCTCTTCGAGTTCGTCGAGGACTGCCTGTGTGGTGGCGATATCGAACTCGTCCAGAACAGTTTCGAAGACGCCGCCAACTGCGAGCGAGATGAACGCACTCGTGTCAACGACGAGCATTCAGAGGTCTGCGAGTTTGTCTGCGAGTTCTTCGCCCCGGTCGAGGACCTGCTTCGAGGCGCGAACTGCCTCGGCGTCCTGCCGTCCGATAATCTCGGAGAGTTTGTCGAACTCGATGTGGTCGTCGAGGTAGAGTTCGACGACTGCCTCACGGAAACTCTCTTCGGACTCTTTCTCTTCGAGGTACTGTCTAAGAGCTTCGACGAGTATCTCTGTTCGGTTCTTGTGGCTGACCTCCGCAGCGATATCGGCGTGCGTAATCAGGTCTTCCGGAAGTCGGAAGTTGACCCGTTTGGTGCTCATCGTTGTACATACATTGTGTGTACAGAATCAAAGGTGTGTCGCCGACGAGCGTCGGCACAGAGTCGAGCGGCGCTCTTAGATATCTAGTTGGTCGTCCGCCTCACCGAACGGGTCGTCTGCGCCCAACTCGTCGTTTCCGCCCTCCTCCAGCGGAAGTGCCACGCCGACGAGCGTCTTCCCTGCCGTGACCGTCGCCTCGCGCGTGATGGAGTAGACGACACCCGCACGCTCTGCTTCGACTTCCTGGAGGACGGTGTACTTCGTCGGGTCGTACACCCACCCGAGGTGGTCGCCGGGGTGGACCTCGCGTCCGAGTTCGAGGTCCTCGCGGGCGACGAAGAGGCCCGACGTGTCGGCAGAGACGCGCCCGAGGTGGTTGCGGTAGGTCTGGCCGTCCCACGAATCGACGGCACCCGGGAGGATACCGAGACTCCGGCAGACGTTGAGCAGGCCGTCGACGCCGGCGACGATGGCCGATTCGACGAGTTGCTTGTTGTGTGCGAGTTCGGGCGTGATAGAGGGAATACCCGCTTCCGTGGCCGCGACACGGAGTTTGCCGTCGAAGTTGCGCTCAGACCACTCCTGTTCGGCGTCTTCGCCCGCGGCCTCTGCGAGGAGCAAGTCGACGCCGAAGGCTTCGGCGAGGTCACGTGAGGCATCGTCGTTCTGGCGGTAGACCGTGTGGGTGAGCATGTCCGGACTGCCAGTGTGGAGGTCAACGATAGCATCCGCGTCACCGGCGTACTCCCACAGGGATGCGGCCATGCGTTCGTGAATAGACCCGTCGGGGTCGCCCGGCCAGACGCGATTCATGTTGGAGTGTATGGAGTCGATGGCCTCGGGAGTGACGTACGACACTCGGTCGAACGTCAGGGGGTCGGCGATGGGGACGGCGACGACGCGGCCTGTCAGGTCCGAGCGTTCGAGTCGACCGTGGAGTCGGCGAAGGACCTCGGTTCCGTTTATCTCGCGGCCGTGTTGGGCTGCCTGTAGGTAGAGTGTCGGCCCATCCGTGCCGTCGTCAGGTTCGTAGACGTGGACCGTCGTCTGCACCGGGACGCCAGAGGGGAGGCGAGCGAGCGTCACGGTCTCCGCAGTGTGCATATTCGACGCAATGCGGTCGGGTGTCTTGTAGTTAGTGGGGACTCGGGACGGCGTGAAAAAATGGACCACGACGCCGACGGTGGTACTGAGACGGTCGCAGAGGGATTTACTCGCTGGCGGACATTCGTGTCAGTTGCGTCCCGAGGTGTCGATACCGAACGGCAGATACAGTGGGCACGTCTGTTGGAACCCGGTCACGACCAAGACGACACCGAGGACGAGGGCGACGATGCCGCCGAGCATCGCTGAAATCGGGCCGAGCGAGACGGCACCCGCGAGTGTCCCGAGACCAAGGACGCCGAGCAGTGCACCGAGTGCGAACCGAACCATCCGGTCGAGGCTTCCGACGTTGTGCTTCATGTGAATCTCGGTCGTGTCTTAGAATTACAAGATAAAAACGTCGGCGACCGTTCCCACCGGTTGGTAGCCCCACTCTTCCGTGCCGAGCGTTGCGCCGGCCACTCAAAACCACTGTCGTCGAGAGAGCGACACCGTCGGCGGACCGACTGGGTGTCACCTCGCTGCTGTTCCGAAGGCGGCACGGTTTTCACTCGCCCGCACGACGGACGAAGTATGAGCGACAACCCAACGGCCACGCTCCACACGAACAAGGGCGACATCACGGTCGAACTCTTCGCAGACAAGGTCCCGAACACCGTCGAGAACTTCATCGGCCTCGCGACAGGTGAGAAGACGTGGGTCCACCCCGAGACAGACGAGACGATGGAAGGCGAACCCCTCTACGAGGACATCCTCTTCCACCGCATCATCAGCAACTTCATGATTCAGGGTGGAGACCCGACCGGAACCGGCCGCGGCGGCCCGGGTTACACCTTCGACGACGAGTTCCACTCGGACCTCAGCCACGACGGCCCGGGCGTCCTCTCGATGGCGAACCGCGGACCCAACACGAACGGGTCGCAGTTCTTCATCACGCTCGACGCGCAACCGCACCTCGACGGCAAGCACGCCGTCTTCGGTGAAGTCGTCGATGGCATGGACGTCGTCGAAGACATCGGTTCGGTCCCGACCGACCGCAACGACAAGCCAGTGTCGGACGTCGTCCTCGAATCCGTCGACGTCGACCAGTAGACACAGTTATCCAGTCTGGTTCGCCACACCGTCTTCGGCGGTCCGGTTCGTCGGTCGGTCCTCGGGACCGGCCCACTGTGGCGGCGTGACCGTCGTGTCACCGACGGCGTCGTATTCGAACCAGACAGTGACACCGAGTCCATCGCGCGTCTCGTAGGAGACTCGCGTCGACCGGACGAACCCACTTTCTTCGACGAGTGCAGTGAATTCGTAGTCGCGGGAGCGCGGGAACTCGTTCCCACTTCCTTCGACGCGGTACACCACGACGCCGTCTTCGACTGTCGAGTTCACCACTCGGGACCGTTCCGTCGAGAGGTACCACTCGACGTATCGTTCCGCGCGGGTCGCGTGTCGTCCCGGACCGTCGCGAACGGCAGGGTCGAGAACGCGCGCAGCGATGCCGTCGGGTTCGTTCGGGCGGCGAGCGTAGCGTGTCGAGCCATCGGCGTAGGAGTCCTCGGTCGCAGTCGGCCGGGGGAACGCTCGCAGTCGGCCGACACGCTGCACCTCGGAGGTGTACACGTGCGGTTCCTCGACGTGGACGACTTCCACCTCACGGCCCGTCTCGTCGCCCGCAATCGACTCTCGGTAGACGACTGTCCACCGGTAGGATTCGTTCGCCACGACGCGCCGGTGTGCGGTGGCGAGGAGTGTCGCGTTCTCGAC
This sequence comes from Haloferax profundi, assembly GCF_001469865.1. GTDB lineage: Archaea > Halobacteriota > Halobacteria > Halobacteriales > Haloferacaceae > Haloferax > Haloferax profundi. The sequence continues at coordinate 1,185 of NZ_LOPV01000072.1, read as the reverse complement.
ACCCGCAGTCGTCACACCGGGCGCGATAGTCCATGGTTCGGGCGTCACCGTCGGCATGGGCGTCGAACTCGGGGGCGATTGTGATTGTTCGGCCCCACCACCCAGTCCCGGCACGACGCCCGGAACTCCTGCTGTGGCGACGATGGCGAGGGTGAGCAACGCGGCCACGGCGACGAGAACGATGCCCGACCGGGCCGACCTGAACCGCGACGTGAACGAGACACGCCTCGGCCGTGTCGCCGCCGACTGCTCGCCGAGAGTCGTCCCGAAGTGGGTTTCGACGAGTCGGTCGCCTACGTCGCTAGGAAGGCCGTAACGGACCAATTCGTAGAGGTCGCCGAGCGAAAAGACGTGGACGCTGGGTTCGGACGCAGCAGCATCGAAGGCCGCGGCATCGAGTGCGACGACGACGTCGACTTCGTCCGGAACGCTCGGGCGAATCCCGAACCACCCACTGGCCACGAGCGCGATGTGTCGCGTCTGCGTCTCTGTTCGGGCGACGACGACTGACCCGTCGACTGTCGTCTCCCACCCTCGGGCGGCCCAGACGTCGGCGACGAAGTGACGGCGTTCGCTTGGCGTCGCCGCGCGAACGAGGTCACCGAAGCGCTCCCGAGGAGTGTCGCCCATCGTGTCGAATAGGGTCCCGGCACCGATAGTCCCACCGGGGTCTGGCGACCCGGGACCGACAGCGCAAAGTCCACCGGGTTGTAAGCACCGTCGATGAGTGAGGAGTCCGACCGACCGAAGCCGAGTGACTTCGGGTCCGACGAGAACGCCCCGCCGGTCGAAGAAAAGCCCTACAAGATAATCTTCGAGGCCAACAAGTGCTTCGGGGCCGGTCGGTGCGCGGAAGTCGCCGACAACTGGGAGATGGACCTCGATACCGGTCTCGCCCGCGCGAAGTCGTACTTCGTCGGCGAGGACGAACTCGACGAGAACGTCCGCGCCGCAGAGGTGTGCCCGGCGAAGAAGGGTCGCGGCGTCATCCACGTCGTCGACCGCCGAACCGACGAGGAGATATCACCCAACCCGCACGGCGACGGGACCCTCTCGGTCGACTGGTAAAACGAAAGCACTTTTCTGTCCCTCCGAGAACGGTCAACTGCGCGGGGGTGGCTGAGCCAGGCCAAAAGCGGCGGACTTAAGATCCGCTCCCGTAGGGGTTCGCGAGTTCAAATCTCG
>NZ_LOPV01000071.1 GCF_001469865.1 Haloferax profundi | reverse complement strand
GGAACGTTGTGACGAGTGTCAAGTGCGACCAGAGAGATTTGAACCCGACGAGTCGCAGCACCCGAGCGAAGCGAGGGTGACCGTCTCGGCCCGGTTCATATCTCGTCCCCGCAGTCGCTTCTGTGAACAAACGTGAGCGGAGTGAGTGGAGTTCAACTCTCGTCCCTCGCTGACCTCGCTCGTCACCTCACGTTGTCGTCGACGATTCGAAAAACCCGAGGAGTGAACGCGCTGTCCGCGTTCAGCGGTACAGCTTCGACCCTGCGCCCTCTGCGTGCGGCGACGGACGTGGGGTCCGAACACGGTTCACGAGCGTGACGAGTCCACCGAGCGACCAACCGACTGGAACCGCGAGGGCGAACCACATGCCGACGTACGCCAGGCCCTGCAACTCGAACGACGCGCGGATGAACGCGGCGATGCCAGCGAAGTCGAGGACGTTGTTCAGCAACCAGATTGCGAGTGACGTCGAACTCGGGAAGACGACCGACGCGAGCGTCGGCGAGTAGAGTGAAGCGACGACGGGTGGGAGAAAGAGTGCAGTGACCCCGAAGGGGTAGGCGAGTGCGACCGTCGTCAGTCGTCCCGTTCGGCCGGAGAAAAACAGTGCGAGGACGGCGGAGACGGTTGCGACGACGCCCGCCACCGCGACGGCGACGAACCCCTCGAATGCGATTGGTGAGAGGTACGTCGCCGCGGTCAGGCCTCCCCAGACGAGAAGCGAGACAGCCGTGACGCCGACGAACCCGAGGCCCGCCGTGATACGGTCGATTCGGTGCGCGTAGTACCGCGTCGCCAGACCAAGGACGAAGACAGGGTACACGAGAACGAGGGACAGTACGCCGAGTGCGGCCCAGAGACGGTGCCCTACGGCCTCACCCGTACTCTCGGGTTCCCAGTTCTCGATGACCGAGTGGTCTCCCTCGTACTCGCGCGAGAAGACGAGTTTCATCCACGACGCGTGCAACGAGAACAGGTCGACACGCATGGCGGTGGCCGTGTTCGCGACTCGACTCGGAAGCCACGTCGGCGCGTCTTGCCAGTCGTCGTCCATCGGGGTGTTCATCGAGAGTCCACCGTCTCTGTGGCCGTCTCGTCCGCCGTCTCTGTGGCCGTCTCGTCTGCCGACTCGTCGGCGTCCAGCGCCTGCTGGTGTTCGACTGCCGCCTCCTGAATCTCGTCGATTCGAGCCACGTCGGTCACGTTCGAGAAGAGGACGACGGCCGTGAGACTCGTCGCTCGGTCGTGCGGTTCGTCGCCCGCCATCACGTCCACGATGTCTGCCTCTCGTTCGAGCCAGTAGCGCCCGCCTTCGAACCCCTTCCGTGAGAGGGTCTCCGGCGGCCCCGACAGGACGACGAGTGCCCGGTCGGCGCTCGTGATTTCACACGGCAGCGTGAGTTTCGAGCGAGCAGCCTCGCGGACGAGGGTGTTGATTTTGGCCGCGGCGGTTCCGGCGTCTTCGTCGTCCACCTCTGTGAGCGGTGCAGACGCCCACGCGCCGCCGGGCATCCACGAGTAGCGGTTCGACAACGACCGGACGAGTGAGCGAATACCACCGCCCTGCGGCAACTCGACCGAAGCGAACCCGATAGACGACAGGCCGCCGGTATCGAGCGTCCGCATGATGTCGCTC
>NZ_LOPV01000070.1 GCF_001469865.1 Haloferax profundi | reverse complement strand
TCCGACTCTCGGACGCCGACGGTGAACTGAACTCGCCTGCTGCGAACAGCGTGACGAGTCGTTCGGCCAGGGCGGCGTTCACCGGTGCGTACCCGCTACCGTCCGCGTGGTCGCCACTGGGTGCATCACCATCGGAGGACCCCACCCCGTCGGGTGCCTCGACTTCGTCGACCCATCGCTGCTCGTCGTCCTGCCAGGCGTCGTTGTCGAAGGTGATGACGTTGTCAGCCTTCGTGACGAACGACTGTAGTGTTCGGGCGGCGCTCAGCGCCGCTTCTTCGCCTTCCGAGTCGGCCGGAAGGACGCCGACGGCGTATATCGGGTGGTCACAAATCTCGTTCAGTTGGTCGATGACGACGGCGCCGGCACCGCCACCGGTGCCGCGGCCGAGTCCAGCGACCACCAAGATACCGTCGACCTGATGGAACTCGATGAGGTCGAACGCCCGGTTGATGTCGTTCTTCTCTTCGCGTGCAATCGTGGCGGCCAACTCCGGGTCGCCGTCGATGTCGGACCCGTCGGCGTCCCAGTAGACGTCTCCGATAATCAAGCGACGCTCCTCGGGGACGTGTTCGTCCACGTCGAACGTCGGTTTCGTCGAGTTGACGAGGAGCGTGTTCCCGTTACTGAGATTCCGCCCAGTCTCCTGTTCGACGTGCAGGATGTTGTTGACGATGCGACTCCCCGCGTTCCCGACGCCGACGATTGCCAACTTCATCGGCCCACTCCCTGGGGGATACTCTCGGTCCCCCGGTTACCGGGAGTCATGGTCAGATGACCGGGTCGATTTTGCCGTCCTTGTCCGTGATGAGGTCGGCGATTTCTTCCTCGCGCACGGCCTCCTGTTCGGCGATTTTCTCCTGTGCTTCGACTGCCTGCTCCTGGATTGCCTCGATGCGCGGCGTCTGGGTAACGTTCGACAGCAACACCACCGCAGAGAGCGCAGAGGCGTTCTCTCTGGGGTCGTCGCCAGCGAGCACTTCGACGGTGTCGACTTCGTTTTCTATCCACTCGCGGGCGCTTTCGAGACCCTTCCGAGAGAGTTCCGACGGCGGACCAGAGAGGACGATGAGGGCCCGGTCGGCACTGGAGACGTCACACGGGAGCGTGAGACGGGAGTTGACGGCGCGGCGGACCAGACCGTTAATCTTCGCCGCTAAGTTCGAGTTGTCCTCGATTTCGTGTTCCTCACGGAAGCGGTTCAAGAGTCCATCGTCGCCGTTTTCGACCGACGTCGAGGCGTAGCCGATAGACGAGATGCCGTCGGTGTCGAGCGTTCGGATGATGTCGCTCGAGTCCATCGCGTTCTCGGCGACGGTCGGTTCGTCGTACTCGCCAGCGCCGAGGAGCGTGACGATACGCGTCGCGAGTTCGCGGTTCATGCCCTCGTAGCCCTCGCCGACCGTCTGGTCTTTCGAGCGCCACGCGTCGTTGTCGAAGGCGATGAAGTTGTCCGTGTTGTTGACGAACGACTGAAGAGACCGTGCCGCGTTGAGGGCGGGTCGGCCACCTTCGTACTTGCCGGGGAGAACGCCCAAGCCGTACACCGGTTCGTCGTACATCTTCTGCAGTTCGTTGATGACCACCGGACCGGCACCGCTGCCGGTGCCCCCACCGAGCGACGCACAGACGAGAATCGCGTCCACCTCGTGGATGTCCACGTCGTCGAACGCGCGTCGAATCTCGTCGATGTCGTTCTTCGCGACTTCGGCACCGACGTCCACGTCGCCACCGACGCCGTGGCCCTTGGCTTTCTGGTGGGTGTCACCGATGAGAATTCGTCGGTTCTCCGGGATGTGGTCTGGTTTGGAGAGGTCCGTCCGTGCGGTGTTGATGACCATCACGTGACGACAGAGTTTCCGATTCGTGAGCGATTCGAACTCGACCATCTTGTCGACAATCTTACTGCCTGCGTTGCCGACACCAATGATACCTAATTTCATGGTTTGGATTCCAACCAGGGTCGACTCCAGAAGCGGACGGCCTGCCCAGAACGGGTCAATTCGAGCGATTCGAACTGTAACCCACCCGCGGATTAACTCCACCCCAGTCGATTCTACCAAGATTTCCAAGACCATTTAAGCGATTTGGCCGAATTTATTTCTTTTTGATATAAAATTTCAGTAATATTTTGTCTGCGGTGCCCTACTGACGAGACAATAGTTCGGGGGAGCACTTTCCAGCGAGTGAAGGTTATCTCGATTCCCGTCCAACAGATACGAATGGCCTCGACGCGTGACCACCGGTACTCGGACGGTGACGGATTCGGCGACCCGTACGACGGATTCGACCTGGACCCTCCCGAACTTCGGACGAACACCAGACTCGTCGACCCGACAGACGACTACGTCGTCTCGGACATCGTCGACGAGTCGCAGGTCGTTCCCGAACACGTAGACGTGCTGGCACTCGTCGAAATTGGGTTGGCCTACGTCGCCATCGAGGAGTACGAACAGGCAATCGATAGCTTCGCGCGTGCCATCGCCTACGCAGACGAGGACTCACACGACGCACAAGAAGCGTGGGTGAACAAAGGAGTCGCACACGCACAGTTAGCAGAGTACGACGAGGCAGTCGGTGCCGCACGAGAAGCACTCCGCATCGACGACGACAACGAGTTCGCTGCGACCGCCGAGACGAACCTCGCGTACGCACTGTGGGAGTTGGGCGACTCGTCCGAACCGTTGGACCACGCAGAACGGGCAGTCGAACTCGACCCGAGAGAACCGCACGCGTGGTACAACCGTGGCTTCTTCCTCGCCGAACGCGGCCAGTACGAAGCGGCGATTCGGTGCTTCGATACCGCCATCTCGCTCGGCCTGCGCGACGCCTCCGTCGTCGGCGAACGCGAACGAGCGCTCGAAAAGCTGGACACACTCGAGGCAGCGGAAGACGAACACGAAGTCAGCGGTATCGAACGTCCAGTTGAGGCTGACGGCGATGGCGACGGTGTCAGGGAGCGAGGCGAGTAGGTCCGCCTTCCCAAACCATTTGTCGGGAGCTGTAATAATATGTAATTAGCCCGTGCTCCCCGAGAACGCCCCCACCCGGTTCGACGCCGCCCTCCTCGGAATGGCACTGTGTTTAGCCGCGGGTATCGGCGGCGGAGTCGTGTTCGCGCTCCCGACGTACGTCGCGACGGGTGGGGGTGCGACGGGGGCGGCGGCAGTCGCACTCGGTGTGACGGTGAACGAACTGGTATAGCGGCCACGGTACGTGACGACCGATAGACTGTTCTCACGTCCCTCGTTATCACACCTGATACCTGGCGGGGCAATGCTTTACGTCGCATTTGCTTGCGAACGAATAGCATGAGACTCGCCAGATTAGTCCCGGAGGTACTCAGACGGAGTTACCTCCGGAAGTTTCTGTTCGTTCTCTTGGTCGTCGTGGCGGTGATGGGCGGACTCGGCTTCTACGTCACCGACATGGTCGGCGAAGAGGTCAGAGCAGACGCACACACCGAACTGGAGATGGTCGCGAGCCTGGAGGCCCAGGAGTTGTCGAGTTGGATGGACGGGTACACGCGGACCGCTCGGATGCTCTCGGAGTACGAGGCGGTTCGGTCGGGAGACGAAGAGAAAATCGAGACTGCTCTCGAAGTCGAGAAAGACAACCTTCCGGACGAAGTGCTCGCAGTCCACTACGTCAAACCATCGAACCGTGACATCGTCGTGAGTACGAACTCCGTCCTAGAGACGAAGACCGTCTCAGACCTCGACGTGTCGTGGACGACTGGGTCGTTGACGATGTTCGACGCGAACGGCGTCGCAATCTCGGAAGTCTACCGATACGGCGGCGGCGAGCGACTCGCCTTCCTCAGTCCAGTTCCGGGTCGAGACGCCGCCGTGATGGTCGTCGTGGACGCCACCCGCCACGCCGAGATGCTCAGCGAACCCATCGAGGGGTCGCGGACGCGTGTCGTCACCGCAGCGGGCACCATCGCCTTCGACAAGTACGGGAGCAACGTCCTCACGCAGTATCGCGACGGGGCAGAGACCCCCGCACTCGACGCCGCGGTGAACGGCGAGTCCGGCGTGGTCGAACGCGACGGGTCCGTCGTCGCACACGCACCCGTCGAGGGAACCGAGTGGGCCGTCCTGATAGAAGCACCCCCGGAGAACGCCTACGCAGTCGCCCGATTCGTCGAACGCGACATCGTCATCCTCATCGGCGTGGCACTCGGTGGACTCGGTCTCGTGGGTCTCACCATCGGTCGCGGAACCGTCGTCTCACTCCGCCGACTCCAAACCCGCGCCGACACGCTCGCGAGCGGTGACCTCGACGTCGACCTCTCTACCTCACGTGTCGACGAGTTCGGTGCACTGACCACCGCGTTCGCGGACATGCGCGACGCGTTGGGCGAACGCATCGAGGCGGCAGAGGAAGTCCAACGTGACCTCGAACGCGCCGCGACCGACTATCGAGAGACGATGGACGACGCCGCGGACGGCGACCTGACGGTCAGAACGTCGGTCACGCCAGACGACGAGGCGATGGCCGGCGTCGGCGAGGGCATCGACGCGATGCTCACCGACTTAGAAGAGACCATCGGACAGGTGGCGTCGTTCGCGACCACCGTCGACGCCGCCGGTGAACGCGTCACCGCCGGTACCGAGGAAGTCACCGCAGCATCCGACCGCGTCGAGCGCGGAACCGCAGACATCTCGGAGGGAGCGACAGAGCAGGCCACGCTCCTCGAGGACGTGTCGTCGGAGATGCAGGACCTCTCGGCGACCGTCGAAGAGGTTGCGGCCTCGGCGGACGAACTCGCAACGCTCGCGAGTGACGCCAGCGAGTACGGCGAGGCCGGACGCGACGCCAGCGCCGACGTCCACGAAGAGATGGCAGCCATCGACGACCGAGTCGCCGCCGCGGCGAACGGTGCCGAGACGTTGCGCGAAGACGTGGGCGACATCGCCGACGTGGTCGACCTCATCGGCGACATCGCCGACCAGACCAACTTGCTCGCGCTCAACGCCTCCATCGAGGCCGCACGTGCGGGCGACGCGGGGGCTGGATTCGCCGTCGTCGCCGACAGCGTCAAATCCCTCGCGGAGGAGACGACGGAAGCGACGGCCGAAATCGCCGAGTCCATCGAGGCAGTCGAAGCGGCCGCAGACGGTACCGTCGAAGACGTTCGCGCCGCGCGAGAGCGAGTGTCGACCGGTGCAGAGACAGTGGCCGAGAGCGTCGAAGCAATCGACGAAGCGGTGGACAGACTCGAAGAAGTCGACCACGGCGTCGCCGCAATCGACGAGGCCACGGCCTCACAGGCGTCTGCCGCCCAATCCGTCGCCCGTCTGGCCGACGAAGCGGCCGAAATCGCGTCGGAGACACAGGCCGAATCGGCGGACGTCGCCGACGCTGCCCGCGACCAGAACGACGCGATGATTGGCGTCGCTGGTCAGATGCAGGAACTCTCGACGACCACCGACGAGCTCCGGTCGCTCGCCGACCGATTCGACGTGCGGACCGAGACGGCTGAAACCGACCTCGATTACGGAACGGCCGATGGTCACGACAGCGACGTCACTGGCGAGCATCGAACCGGAGACGAACCGACCGAGAACGGAGAGATGGTGTCGTCGCCGACGATGGCAGAACTCGCCACCGACGGGTCGGGTCAGGACGACGCGTAAGCTTCCGCCTCACTCACCATCGTCTCGTCGAACCAGTCGTATATCACGCCGGTCGCCAGCGTGAGGTTCCCCACCTGACAGTGTTCTCCTGCGCCTTCTTCTGTGGTAAAGACACGGACCGTCGTCGGGCACGTCAATTGGTCGACGAACTGAGCGGCCATCTCCAGTGGCACGAAGTGGTCGTCTTCGCCAGCGAGGACGAGGACCGGACACTCGATTCTGTGACTGACCGGCGTGAGCGAGTACGTCCGGAGTGTCCGCTGCACCTCGGCGGCCGATTCGACACCAAACACCCACTTCGCGTTCTCCATAGCCCACCGAGATTCGAGGCTGAAACGTGCGCCGAGTGCTGCCAGTCCGTTCACGACAACGTCCGGTGCGCGCAACAGGAGTTCGGCGAGGCGAGGTGCGTCGAACGCTGAGGAGAGCCACAGGTCGTGCATATGGTCGAAGGTGACGCACGCCGCGATTCGGTCCTCGAAGGCGGCCGCCCGAGGCGCGTAGTACCCGCCGAGACTCACCCCGACGAGTCCAACCCCTTCGGAGTCGACGCTGTCGTCGTCGCTGAGTGCATCGAGGACCGGCCCGACGACGTGTTCCCAATCTGGCCGGGCCGTCAGCCCTTCGTACCGAAGTGGGGCACCTTGCCCGGGACCCTCGAATACGACGACTGCGTAGCCCCGTGCGAGTGCCTCGGGAACCCCACAGAGGAAGTAGAGTTCTTCAGCAAGCGAGTCGAATCCGCCGAGACAGACAATCGTCTGATGTGGCTCCTCGCCAGTGTCGTCGTCAGCGGGGAGAAACAGGTAGCCGGGAAGCGTGGTTCCATCGTACGGGATACTGAGCGTCTCGACTGGCGTGTCCAGGAAGTCCAAACCCGCTCGAAACATCTCACGACTCTTCTCGTAGGTTGGACGGCGACGGGGGTCGTTCGAAGCAAGAAAGAACTCCGCGGTTCGGTAGTAGGTGTGTGCTCGGAAATACGCCGCGCGGGCGCTTCGGTCCGACCCTGCGTCGGCAGCGTCGTCAGCCAATCGCTCGACGCGTTCGGCTGTGTTCCTCCATTCGGTGTACCACGAACCAGTGTCACCGTCTTCGATTCGGGCAACCGTCGCAAGAACTTCACCCGGTTCGGCCCCTCCGAACGTGGTGTACGCCATCGCTCGCAGGGTCTGGTAGTCGAATGCTTGCTGAGAGAAGTGGACTCGCATCGTTCTCGGGCGTCTATTCGTGTCACTCGTAGATAACGTATGTGAGCGCAGACAGAACTGAACGGACCTGTGGCTCGAAGTTGTGGTGTCTTCAGAAAGGGATAGGCAACCGCACGGGAGCGGCCCGTGCGGAAATGCCGCCCTAGATTGGTCCCCGCTGACGCTTCGGCCCTCCAAAGCGAAGCGTCACTTGAAAGGAGTGCGGCGAGATACTTAAACATGCCGCCATCCTGCCGAATTCCGCGCCCTAGTGCGATTCGGTGGTGCGCCGACGCAACGGGCTTTTCTCTCGTGAGGGCTAGCGTATCGCTATGAGTGAGCAGGAACTTCCGAGTCGGGTCCACCGGGCATTCGGCGACCACGGGTCGTTCGAACAGGTCGACGACCGGACCTTCGAGTCGGTGACGACGCCGTTCGAGGGAACCGTCAGCGTCGCAGCACGAGAGAGTGGGCACGTCGAGTTCGACGTCGCCGTTCGCGTCCCGATGCTCTCGGCCGTCGTCGCAGACGAGGTAGCCGAAATCGTCGAAGATGGCTGGTTCGAGACGTTCGAACTCCGCATCGAAGACATCAACGGGGTCATCGCGGGCGGCCACGAACTCGACCCGGCCGTTCGCCGCGTCGCAGACGAAGCAGTCGTCCAGACGACGTTCGCAGATATCAACGAGCGACGCGGTGTCGACGACGCCGGTGCCGTCATCGACTACGTCGAAGGGACGTTCGTCGAAGGCATCATCCCCGGGTACGAGTACACCGAACCTGTCACGAGCATTCTCAGTCGCGCCCGCGACGCGGCCGGAACTGGGTTCTAACGCCGAGACGCTCCACTCGCTGGGGGCGCACTGCATCGAGGTTTCGAATTCGATAGGTGGAGACGAACGAAAGTCGAACCGCGGGTCAGGACGAGTGGTTCTGGACGTGGTGGACGTGTCGACTGCGGAGCGTCAGTCCATCGCGATGTACGTCTGGGTGTCTTCGATACCGTCGATGGCTTGAATCCCGCCGGCGACTTCCTTCACGTCGGCGGGCGAGTCCACGTCGACTTTCACGATGAAGTCCACGTCGCCGGCGACGATGTGGGCGCTCACGATACCGTGGTCGACGGCGAGCAAGTCTTCTTTCAGACGGTCGATGCCGTTGGTCACCGCTGCGGCTTTGACCATGATGTAGGCGTGAACCATCGTCACGCACCTCCTGCCGCGACGACTGCTTCGTCGCCGACGAGCAGTTGTCGAACGTCGTCGAGGACGTCGAAGTCCGCCAGGACGGCGACTCGATCACCCGTTTCGAGGGAGTCGTCGGGGAGTGGGATACCCATGGGTTTGTCCTTCTTGCCGAACGCGAGGAGACGGGCGTTCGCCGGGAGTGCCACCTCCTCGATGCTGTACCCGTTCATCGGCGAACTGTCGGACACCGTCACGAGGATGACCTGTAGGTGCTGTGCGATGTCGGCAATCGCCCGAATCGACCCGCCGAGGAGGGCGTTCTTCGCGCCGATGGCTCCGAGGCGTTCCGGGTAGACGATTTCGTCCACTTCACGCGCGTACTTTTTGTACACCTCTTCACGGTAGTCCTCGTCGATACGGATGACCGTCCGGCACCCGAAGTGCTTGCCAATCATGCACGCCGCGAAGTTCACGTTGAGGTCCGCGGTGAGCGCCCCGAGGGCGTCGGCCTCTTCGATTCCCGCGTCGAGGAGTACGTCCTCGTGGGACCCGTCGCCTTCGACCACTTCGAACCCCAATTCCTGCGCCTGTTTGACGCGGTTGGGGTCCAACTCGACGAGGGTGATATCGTGTCCTTCCTCCCGAAGGACACGGGCAGTACGCAGACCAACCCGTCCTGAACCAATGATAACGAACCGCATACGAAGACGGTATGTCGGCGGAGGCAAATAACCTTACCCCGGTTTGGGTCGAATCTGCCGAACTCGGCGGAAGCAAGGCTTTTGCATGATGTGGTAGAATATCACACGCATGGTTCACGCCTTCATCATGGTGAAGACTGGCGCTGGTGAGTCCGAGCAGTTACTCGGACCAATCCGCGAACTCGAAACGGTGACGGAGGCACACATCGTCGCCGGCGCGTACGACATCATCGCCGAGGTGGACACCGAGGCAGTGTACGAGGTGCTGAAGACGGCGTCGAGTCGGATTCAAGGACTGCAGGGCGTCTCGGACACGAAGACGTACATCTCGTTGGACGACTGAGTCGGGACAGTTCGCCGTATGCAGTGTCTGGTGAGTGCGTTCTCCGTCGGTACCGACCGGAGACCAAGTTCGCGTTCTCAGCGTTCGAGTTCGAACGGTCCGTGTTCGTCGACGAAAGCCATGTACTCCGAACGCTCCTGTTCGAGTTCGGGCGGGAGTTCCTCGTAGATGTAGTCGAACAGTTCGTCCGGGCCGGGTTCGGGCGTCGCTTCCGCCGTCTCGACTGCCTCGCGCAACTCGTCGTCGGCGTCGTCGTACATCGACTCGACGAGTTCGTCGTCGACGATGCCTTGCTCGCGGCAGAACTCCTCGAACCGTTCGAGTGGGTCACGAACCCGCCACTCGGGCAGGTCAGGGTCGTCGTCGCGGTAGCGTGATGGGTCGTCAGCGGTGGTGTGCGGCCCCTGTCGGTACGTGAGTGCCTCGATGAGCACCGGTTCGCCGTCTCGGGCTTTCTTCAGACCCTCTTCGACTGCTTCCCTGACGGCGAGTGGGTCGTTGCCATCGACTTGCATCCCGTCGATACCGTACGCGTCGGCTTTCGCCGCAATCGACTCGCTCGCAGTCTGACGTTCGCGCGGGAGCGAGATGGCGTAGCCGTTGTTCTCACAGAAGAAGACGACGGGGGCGTCGAAGACACCGGCGAAGTTGAGTCCTTCGTGGAAGTCGCCCTCTGAGGTGGCACCGTCGCCGAAGCAGACCAGTGCGGCATAGTCGTCGTCGCGGTAGTTGGCGGCCATCCCGACACCGGCGGCGTGTGGGAGTTGACTGGCAATCGGGACTGCCTGTGGAAACACCGGCACGTCGTGGTCCGACTCGTACTCGGCGTAGCCACGGCGGAAGAGGAAGATGTCGCTCGGAGGCACGCCGCGCGCAATCTGGAGGGCGTTCGACCGATACGTCGGGAGGAGAACGTCGTCCTCGCGCATCGCGTGCGCAGCGCCGATTTGCGCCGCCTCCTGTCCGCGGAACGGTGGATAGCCACTCATCCACCCGCGTCGCTGGAGGGCGAGTGCACGCTCGTCGAACCGTCGCGCTCGAATCATGTCGCGGAGGACTGCGCGGGCGTCGTCCACTGTGAAGCCCGTGTCGTCCAACCCACGCTCTGCGATGAGTCGGTGCATGGCGGAGCGTCACGGTCCTTCGTGATAAACGTCCCCCGTTCGCACGCCGGGGACGGGGCGAGTCGTCGCCGAGAGCGACAGGCCAAAGACCACTGCCTCCCTAGGCAGGGCATGGTCTCGGTGGTCAACCTCGCACTGATGGTCGTCGTCATCGGCCTCCACACACTCATCGCGGCGGTCATGACGCGCTTCTTCCGTCTTCGGCTGAAGACCCAGTGGGGGTACGTCCTGTACGCCCTCTTTCTGGTACCGTTGGTGCTGTTCTTCTCGACACTCGTGTTCTCCGGCGTCTTCGGCATCGGTGTGAACCTCGGCAGTCCGGCCGCCGCACTCGGCGTCATGATTGGGATGCCACTGGCACTCGGGTTCACCATCGACACGCTCTACGTCCCGCCGCCGGAGGAGTTCGAGAACCTGCCCGACTCCCAGTAACGACACGAACGACGAGAGTCGCTACTGTTCGACTGGACGACGAGAGTCGCTACTGCTCGTCGAGGATGTCGGCGAGCGCTGCTTCGACGGCGTCGAGCACGTCTTCCGGGGGTTGTGTCGCGTCTACGCGGATGAAGCGCTCCGGTTCGGCCTCGATGAGTCGCTCGTAGTTCGCCCGCACGTCGGCGAGGTACGCCGCCTGTTCGAACTTGTTGGTCTTCCCGCTTCGCGCGGCGGCAGTCTCGGGGTCCACGTCGAGGTAGATGGTCTTGTCCGGTGTCCGAGAGAACGCCGCGTGGATGCCCATGATGTACTCCATCGGGCGCGTGATGTCGCTGTCACGGAGCGACGCCGCCTGATAGGCGTACCGCGAGTCAGAGTAGCGGTCGGAGATGACGAGTTCGCCGTCGGCGAGTGCGGGGCGGACGACGCGCGAGAGGTGGTCGGCGTGGTCCGCAGTAAAGAGAAAGAGCGTCGCAAGCGGGTCCGCGTCGTCGTCACCGATGGCGCGGTTGACTGCCTCGCCGTACCACGAATCGTCGGTCGGTTCGCGGGTGAAGACTGCATCGGGGTAGACGTCGTGGAGGGCCTCCCAGACGGTGGTCTTCCCGCTGCCGTCGAGTCCCTCGAGCGTGACGAGCATACACCTACTGACTCGTCCCCGACGAAAAAGTGACCGAACTGCGGCGGCCCTCTTCCCGAGGGCCTGTCTACTCCCGGTGAGTGAAGCCCATCGTCGTGGAAGCACGTTATCATCGGTCTCGTTGCCGGCGAAATCGACCGTAAGTGCCCGTTAGCTTTACCCTCGTTCCGCCGGATATTACGATATGAACGTCCTTGTTGTCGGCGGAAGCGGATTCATCGGGAGCCACCTGTGCCGTGAACTGCAGTCGCGTGGACACAGCGTCACTGCGATGTCGCGGAGTCCGACGAGCGAGGACCTCCCAGACGGCGTCGAGAAGGCCATGGGCGACGTGACAGACTACGACTCCATCGCCGGCGCGTTCGAGGGGAAAGACGCGGTCGTGAACCTCGTGGCCCTCTCTCCGTTGTTCGAACCGAAGGGCGGCAATCGGATGCACGACATCGTCCACTGGCAGGGTACCGAGAACGTCGTGAAAGCCGCGGAGGCACACGACGTGCCGAGACTCGTCCAGATGAGCGCACTCGGTGCCGACTCCGAAGGCGACACAGCCTACATCAGGTCGAAAGGGAAGGCAGAACAGGCGGTCAAGTCGTCGGGCCTCGACTGGGTCATCTTCCGGCCGTCGGTGGTCTTCGGCGACGGCGGTGAGTTCGTCTCGTTCACCAAACGACTCAAGGGAATGTTCGCTCCGGGCGTCCCACTGTATCCACTGCCCGGAAACGGACAGACGCGATTCCAACCTATCTGGGTCGGTGACCTCGTCCCGATGCTCGCCGACGCCGTCGAAGGCGACGAACACGTCGGAGAGACGTACCGCATCGGCGGGCCGCAGAAACTCACCCTCCGCAACATCACCGAGATGGTCTACGACGAAGAAGGGAAGAACATCTCTATCGTCCCGCTCCCGATGAGTCTGGCCGGTGTTGGTCTCACCGTCCTCGGTGCCATCCCCGGGTTCCCGATGGGGAAAGACCAGTACCGCTCACTGCAGTTTGACAACACGACCGACCAGAACGACGTGGGTGTGTTCGATGTCGACGTGGCGGACATGAAGACACTCGGCGACTACCTCGCCGAGCGGAACTGACTCCTGTCGGCTGTCGCTAATTTCCCGATTAATTAGTCGTGAAGTGTGACCGTAACTGGTGTCTGAGTTGTGTCTACTTGCATAATGTCCGATTAATACCCTACCAGCGTCAGCCGTTTTTTCCACCCTATTAGTCACTGAACCAACACGTCCATCCCACAACGCTTATGTCTGCGTTCGTACTGGCATTCACGCAATGGCGAGGGGACCGAACCTATGAAGCTCGCAATGATCGGATTCGGGCAAGCCGGGGGAAAAGTAGTCGACAAGTTCGTCGAGTACGACCGCGAACGAAACGCAGGCATCGTTCGCGCCGCCGTCGCAGTTAACTCTGCGAAAGCCGACTTGCTCGGATTGAAGAACATCCCGAAGGACCAGCGTGTCCTCATCGGCCAGTCCCGCGTGAAGGGACACGGGGTCGGTGCGGACAACGAACTCGGCGCGGAAATCGCCGAGGAAGACATCGACGAGGTGCAGGGTGCCATCGACAGCATCCCCGTCCACGAAGTCGACGCCTTCCTCGTCGTCTCCGGTCTCGGTGGCGGTACCGGGTCCGGCGTCGCGCCAGTCCTTGCGAAACACCTCAAGCGTATCTACACTGAACCTGTCTACGGACTCGGTATCCTGCCGGGCTCCGACGAGGGTGGCATCTACACCCTGAACGCCGCGCGGTCGTTCCAGACGTTCGTCCGCGAGGTCGACAACCTCCTCGTGTTCGACAACGACGCCTGGCGCAAGACCGGCGAGTCTGTCCAGGGCGGATACGACGAGATCAACGAAGAGATCGTCAACCGCTTCGGCGTCCTCTTCGGGGCCGGCGAAGTCACAGACGGACAAGAGGTCGCAGAGTCCGTCGTCGACTCCTCGGAGATTATCAACACGCTGGCCGGTGGCGGCGTCTCGACCGTCGGCTACGCGTCCGAAGGCGTCGAACCGCGGAAGAAGAAGAGTGGCGGCCTCCTGTCGCGACTCACCGGCGGTGACGAACCCGACGACAACCTCGACACCGCTCACACGACGAACCGAATCACCAGCCTCGTCCGCAAAGCCGCGCTCGGCCGCCTCACACTCCCCTGTGAGATCGAAGGCGCCGAACGCGCACTGCTCGTCCTCGCTGGCCCGCCGGAGCATCTGAACCGGAAAGGCATAGAGCGCGGGCGGAAGTGGATCGAGGAGCAGACCGGTTCCATGGAAGTTCGCGGTGGCGACTACCCGATTCCGGGTGCCGGAAAGGTCGCGAGTGTCATCCTCCTGTCCGGCGTGGCGAACGTGCCGCGCATCAAGGAGCTACAGCAGGTCGCCATCGAGGCGCAAGACAACATCGAGGAGATTCGTCAAGAGAGCGAGTCCAATTTGGAGAACCTCATAAACGATGACGAGGACGAACTGGAGTCGCTTTTCTAAGCTGGCCCTCGCGCTCGTCGTGCTCCTGTCGGTCGCCGCGATTCCGGCAGGCGCCGTGAGCGTCGCCTCCGAGGACACCCCCTCCGAGGCGCAGGTCGGTTCGAAAGTGACCGCATCGGTCACGCTCGACGAACTGTACAAGAACCCGCAACTCGAAGCGTGGACGCTTGCAGGACAGACTCACCTCGAAGACGTGACGTGGACCGTCACGTACTACGACCAGACGGGCGCGAAAGTCGACCAGCAGTCCTTCGACGGGCAGAACTTCAGCGGGGCGCAAATCGCCGCTGACGATGGAACGAGCGAAGTCGAAGTGTCGGTGACTGGCACCGTGCCGGCAGTCGAGGAGTTCTCCTACGACCCGGCACAGGAGTTCACCGTCATCTCGCTCGAACAGACCCGCGAAGGTGGCTCCAGTAACGACATCGGCACGTGGAACGCGACCCACTACACTGAAGAGAGTGCCGCCGCGCGCGACAAACTCGACAGTGCGAAGGCAGCCATCACGGCCGCCAGTGGTGCAAACACCCAAGAGGCACAGCAGTCGTTCGACAACGCTGTGGAGGCCTTCGAAGGCGGCGAGTTCGGCCTCGCGTCTAACCTCGCCGAAGAAGCCGAGACCCGCGCGAACAACGCGAAGCAGTCGAGTCAGACGACCCAACTGCTCATCTACGCCGCCGGTGGTCTCGTCGTCATCGCCCTGCTCGCAGGTGGCTTCCTCTACTGGAAGTCCCAGCAGCAGACCTACGACAAACTGGGCTGACTTTCGATGCGAGTCGTCGTTCCCTTCGGGGGACGTTCCCCGAAGACGCGACTCGCCCCATTTTTAGACGCCGACGAGCGACGCGACTTCTCGCTCGCGATGCTCCGAGACGTCCTCACTGCAATCGAGCGAGCAGGGGGTGACCCGGTCGTTCTCGCAGACGCACCCGTCGACGTCGAGGTTCCAGTCACCGTGGACGACAGGCCACTGACCGACGCGGTCAACGACGAACTCGGCGGCGACGAACCCGTCGCCGTCGTCATGGCCGACCTGGCACTCGCCACACCAGAGACGCTCGAACGCCTGTTCGAGACTGCGGGCGACGTCGTCGCCGCGCCGGGACTCGGCGGCGGGACGAACGCACTCGTCGTCCGCCACCCCGACTTCTCCGTCGACTACCACGGTGCGTCCATCGCCGACCACCGAACTATCGCCGACGACACCGGCGCGTCGTTCGTCGAGTTCGACTCGATGCGCCTCGCCGTCGATATCGACGAACCGAGCGACCTGGTCGAGGTGCTTCTCCACGGACAGGAGCGCTCACGCGAGTGGTTAGCCGAGAATGGAGTTCGTCTGGACCGCGGTGACGGCCGAGTCGGCGTGGTCCGTGAACGCCGATAGGTCCATAATGGTTCACGATATACATTGACAAGCGCGGTGTGTTCGTGTGCCCGGCGGGAACTGAGGCAACGTGCGCCGCGCGCTCCCGTGCCGTCTTCGAGACGTCACGGGCGACGAAGTGGAGTCCGAACGTCGCGGTGGCTCGCTGGTACCCACGCGGTTGGGAACAGCATCTGACGCCTCTTCGGACGGGTCGGGGTCGTGTCTGGCACCAAAACCCCGACTCACTCTCGACTTCTGTCTCTCGAATCGCCCGCGAGTGATACGTTTTTAGTGGTCCGTCGCACACCAAGCGGTATGTTCCCGGGTGCCGACGAGTACGGACTCGATATCGACGTCGCCGACGACGCCGTCGAGCGACTCCTCGCTGTCGGCCCCGACGACGTGGACGCACCGGAGTCCCTGTCGTTCTCGCGCAACGTGTTCCTCCCACTCACCACCGCGTGCCGCTACACGTGTACGTACTGCACCTACTACGACGTGCCCGGCGAGGCGACGCTCATGTCGCTGGACGAAGTTCGAGACGTGGTTCGGATGGGCGCAGACGCTGGCTGTACGGAAGCGCTGTTCACCTTCGGCGACGCACCCGACGAGCGATACACCGAGATTCACCGCCAACTCGACGAGTGGGGGTACGACGACATCCTCGACTACCTCGTCGCCGCGTGCGAGGTTGCGCTCGACGAGGGACTGCTCCCACACTCGAACCCCGGTGACCTGACTCGCGAGCAGTTCGAGTCACTCGCGCCGGTGAACGCCAGCATGGGCGTCATGCTGGAGACGACGGCGGACGTGGACGCCCACGCGGGCAACCGACGCAAGACGCCGGGCCAACGACTCAACACGATTCGCGCCGCAGGTGAGGAAGGTGTCCCGTTCACGACGGGAATCCTCGTCGGCATCGGCGAATCGTGGCGTGACCGCGCGGAGAGTCTCCTCGCCATCCGTGCGCTCCACGAACGGTACGGCCACGTACAGGAGGTCATCGTCCAGAACGTCGTGCCGAACGACCGGTCAGACTACGAGCGCCCATCTATCGAGACGATGCGTCGCGTGGTGTCGATGGCACGGGTCGCACTCCCCGAGGAGATTTCGGTGCAGGTCCCCCCAAACCTCTCGGAGGCCGCCAGCCTCGTCGACTGCGGCGTCGACGATTTGGGGGGCGTCTCACCGGTCACAGACGACTACGTGAACCCCGAGTACGCGTGGCCCGCGCTGCAAGAACTCGCCGACATCGCCGACGAGGCGGGTGTCCCACTCCGTGAACGACTGCCGGTCTACGCACGGTTCTTGCCCGACGAGTTCCGGCCGTCCGGGACCGACGCCGCGCCCGCCCCACGGAACCGAGAGACGTGGATTCGCGACCCCATCGCCGACAGAGTCCGCGGCGAGGACGTTCACAGTAGACGACTGCGCCGTGTCGGCCACGGTGACGGACCGCTTTCGACACCAACGCGGTAGGTCCGACACGAGAGTCACGTCGTCGGGTTGTCGTTTTCGGGGTTCGAGTGCTAAGACCCCGCGTTTCGGCTATTCTCGGTTCGCGAAAACAGCCATGGGGAGCAATATATGCGCAGAAGAGAGGGTGGGTATGCAGCGCGCGAGTACTGGCGAGAAAAACTGGGTCGAGCACGGACGTGTACTGAACGACGACATCGTCGACGAGGTTCTCCGAGAGCAGGGCCACGGCGTCTTGTCTATCGCTATCGACGGCGACGTGTACGCGCGACCAATGTCGTTCGGGTACGACGGCCAGTCGCTCTACTTCCAACTCGCGGCACCGCCGGGGTCACCGAAGAGTGAGTTTGCGGAGTGCGGCGTCACCGCCGAACTCGTCATCAGCGAGTTCGAGAGCGTCGACGACTGGCACAGTGTCGTCGTGCGCGGAGAACTCACCGGGGTTCCGAACGGAGACGAAGTCACGGCGTTCGAAGCGATTGCGGACAACGCTGTCTTCCCGCAGAACGCCATCGACACCGGCGAGTGCCAGCAGTTCGAACTCGCTCGCTTGGCTATCGAGTCGGCAGAAGGGCGCGTCGGTCCGTCTGCCTCTATCGCCGAAGCGGTGCAGAGACGACTCGGCGGCCCACAGGCGAGCGACTGAGAGTCGGAACACGGGGTGGGAACCCGTTCAGCGACGACGGACCACCATCGAGAAAAACGCGGCGAGCACGACGAACGGCGCGGCGGCGGGGGCGACGAGGACGGATGAATCGCGTGGTCATCTCCGTGGTGTGAGCTGAATCTCGAACACTCAGATTCCGAACCAGTCGGGCATCCGTTTTCTGAATCCAGTGTAGAACAGTGCGATTGCGACGCCGAAGGCGACGGAGACGCGAATCCCGCCGTCGAAGACGAGGAGGCCGGGGAGGGCAAACAGGAGTGTCAACGCGAGGTCCTCCGGGGCACCGTCGTAGCGGACGAGGTAGCGCGGACGGAGCCATCGTTTCGCCGGGTGGACGTAGACGGCGCGGTCAGAGGTCCGGTCCCACGGCCTGAGTTCGTCGCCCGCGCCGAACCAGTCCGAGATTGAGTGAAGGCCGGCCGAGAGGAAGAAGAACGCCAGCGCAGCACCCAGCGGCGTTGGGTCGGCGACGACGACGAGTCCGAAGAGTCCAGCGACGACGGTGTAGTAGACGGGGAAGTGGAGCGACTTGCGGTGGGTCCCGACGAAGAGGTCTACGTCAGGAAAGACACCACCGAGGAGTGCACCGATGGCCGCGGCACCGGCGAGTTCCGGTGCGACCCAGACGAGTGGGACGGCGAGCGTGAGGCCCACTGCGGCGTGGGTTGTCGCCATCATCTCAATCGTCTGCCGTCGCCGGGTCACGGCGGCGTTCCAGCATCGGGGTTCCGTCCGCCCGAGGACCGAGTCGCGGACCGTGCGGCCCCTCGTCTGGATCGAGTGGGCGTCGCGTCCGGTAGTCGGTCGAGCGTTCGACGGGTCGCCGGCCGATGGCCGTGATCATGTCGACGTACTCGTCGAACGACCGGAACTCACCGAACTCGCCGCCGGCGCGTTTCGTAATCTCCTCGGAGAGGATCGTCCCCATCAGGTCGTCTGCGCCGCAGTTGAGAAGTTTGAGTGCTTTCGCGTTCCCGAACTTCACCCACGACGACTGGATGTGGTCGACGTTGTCGAGGTAGAGACGCGAGACGGCGACCATGAGTTCGTCTTCGTCGTCAGACGCGCCGCCGGTGACGAGGCCACGGTCGTACAGCGGCGTGTTCTGGTAGACGAACGACAGCGGGACGAACTCGGTGATGCCGCCGTAGCGGTCCTGTAAGTCGCGGACGACGTCGAGGTGCATCACCCGGTGCATCTCGTTTTCGACGTGGCCGTACAT
The DNA here is from genome assembly GCF_001469865.1 of Haloferax profundi. Classification (GTDB taxonomy): domain Archaea; phylum Halobacteriota; class Halobacteria; order Halobacteriales; family Haloferacaceae; genus Haloferax; species Haloferax profundi. The sequence goes on along the minus strand of NZ_LOPV01000070.1, from coordinate 1,577 downwards.
GATAGTCGCCGTCACGTCGAGTCCGGCCTCCATCGCCCCTTCCATGCCAGCGACCCACTCGTCGGTGCCTATCTTCCCGGGGCAGATGACGTCTCTGACCTCGGGGACGAGAATCTCTGCAGCGGTCCCGGGCGCACTGTCGAGGCCAGCGTCGGCGAGTCGGCGGTAGACCGCTTCGTAACTCCAGTCGGTCCCGCGCTTCGCGTGGTGGGCCTCTTCGGGCGTCATCGAGTGGACGTGGACGCCGTCGACGGACATCGCGTCGAGTTGCGCGGCGTAGGTGCTCGGGTCGGTGTCGTACGCCTCGGGTGGCTTGTAGTTCACCTCGGCCGCGGGGTTGTCGTAGGATTCGAGAATCTCGCGGTGTTCTTCGTCGAGGACGAGTGCCGGGTGGAGGCCGGAGACGGACGTGACTTCGTAGATGCCCATCTCGACTGCGTCGGCGACGATATCGCGCGACTCTTCGGGCGTCTTGGTGAACCCGCCGTGGTCTACGTCCGAGTCGGCCTCGAAGAGGTGGGCAGTGTTCTTGAAGTTGCAAAAGAGACAGCCAGTGGTGCAGGCCGTCGTGACGTTGTTGTTGAGGTTGGCGACGAACGTCACGTCGTCGCCGACCACCTCGGCGCGGCGTCGGTCGGCGGCTTCCAAGACGAGTTCCTTCCGCACCGGGTCGATGCCCTCGCGGTCGGTTCCCGTCGTCATGAGTTCGACGCCGTCGGCGACGGTGAGGCGCTCGCCCGCTCGTGCCTTCGCTAGGGCATTCTCGAACGATTGGTCGGTCTCCGGGACGTGGTCGAACCCGAAGTCGTCGCGGGCGGCACCAGTCATGGTCGTGACGGACGTGCTACGGTCCTAAAAACGGGGCGGTCCCGGAAGTCGGCGAATCGACGCAGGGCCAACCGACGGCAGAAAAGATTACACCGACAGGTGGAGAGTCGTCGTGTATGGAACACTCCACGTCCCCGAGTTCGTCAGAGACGTCGCTCGACGAACGCGACTCCTCCGTCGACGAAGACGGAGAGAGCCTCCTGTTTTCGGCTATCGTCGGTGCCATCGCCAGCATCGTCCTCTCACCACTGCCGGGGTCGACGATTCTCGGTGGAGCACTCGCAGGCTACCTCACCGGCACCGACCGCGACGTTGGCGTGAAGTCCGGTGCGCTCTCTGGCCTGTTCGTGAGCCTCCTCGCCGTTCTCCTCGGGTTCGTCGTCCTCGCGTTCTTCAGTATCTTCGCCATCGCCGCACCCCGTGCCGGCTTTGGGTTGGGCCTCCTCGGGCTCGGCATCGTCCTCCTCGTTGGCCTCGGTGTCGTCCTCTTCTACACCGTCGGCCTCGGCGCGCTTGGTGGCTATCTGGGGGCGTACCTCCGCGAAGAGTTCCAGTAGTCCACACTCTCGGCGTCCTCGGTCGAAGACGGGTCGCTGGGGCCGTGCCGAACAATTTGCGTCGTTCTCGTCGGCGAACGCCGACAGCTCATTTATGTCTCGATGCGTGGTAGATAGTGGCATGGATGACGCACAATCGGCTCCCAGAGCCGACGTAAACGGCATGTCGCCAGAGGAAGCGTTCGCGATTCT
>NZ_LOPV01000069.1 GCF_001469865.1 Haloferax profundi | reverse complement strand
GGGACGAGACGCGGCTGAACATCATCCGGGCCCTGTGGCGGGCCGGTGCCCTCCACGAATACGACGACATCGACGATAGCGCGTCGGCGATGTCGTTCTCGGAGTTGCGCCGACGCGTCAACGTCGGCGACAACGGCCGATTCAACTACCACCTCTCGAAGCTCGTCCCACACTTCGTCCGAAAGACGGCGGATGGATACCGACTGAGCGGCGGGGGAAAGCGAATTGCGCGAACAGTCGTCACCGTCGCGGGGGAACACGACGCCGACATCTCTGGAGAGGTGAATTCGGACTGCCCAGTCTGTGGCGGTGCAATAAAAGCCACCTACGAAGACCAGTGGCTCCGGTTCTCCTGCACCCAGTGTGCCGGACTGTTCGGTGACGTGGCTCCGAAAGGAACGCTCCTGAACGCACCGTTTCCCTCGCCGGGTCTGGCCGACCGGACACCGGACGAGGCGCTCACGACGGAACTCTACCGATGCATGTCGGACCTGACGCACATGGTGCAGGGTGTCTGCCCCGAGTGTGCGAGTGCGGTCAAGGGTTCTCTTTCGGTATGTGAAGCGCACGACGCGACACAGGACCGACCCTGTCGGACCTGCGGGACGCCCTTCGTCGCCTGGGGCGAACTCCGGTGCGACACGTGTCGATTCGCCAAACGACTGCCAGTCGAACTCTGCGTGATGGGGCTCGCTCCCGTAATCGGCCATCTGTACACGCAGGGAACCAACGTGTTCGCCCCCTCGCTGGACGACCTCTTCGACCTCGTCCAGAAGCAGGTGACGACGGCCGTCACCGACAGTCCACGCCGTGTGGTCACCACTATCGGGACGACCGAGGACGCACTGACGCTGACACTAGACGAACACCTATCGGTCGTCGACGTCTCCCAGTGACTCCGACACTCGGGACCACCCTGTCTCTCTCCGCCTTCTCTGACCGCATCGATTCACTGTGACGAGAGAAGCGGCCTTCACTAGTTTTTCTGAGAGAAATGTCATTCTCCGAACACTCAAGCTCGAATCTGTCGTACGTCCAGCTGAACATGTCGAAACGCACAGCAGTGAAATCGATACGTCTCGACGAACTCGAACTCGTCAGGGCGACACAAGCCGGTTCGGGGATGGACGTGCGGGTCAATTTCCCGTTCTCCCAGTCGTTCCCTGCGGCGACAGGGGTGGAACTCGAAGGCAGACACAACGTCGTCTACTTCGAACTCGACCCGGGACAGAAGCTAGGGACGCACGTCGACAGCCCCGAAGAGATTATCGTCTGTCTCGACGGGTCGGACGTCGAGGTGTGGGTCGGAGAGTCGACGGGGGCGATCCAGTCGGGGACGTTGACGGTGATTCCACCGATGACCCCGCACGGGTTCCACAACACCGGAACCGAAACCGCCCGGTTTCTTGGGTTCTTTTCGGACCGGACGACTGTCTCGGAGTTCGAAACACCGGTCGAACCGCTGGGAGTGACGGTTCTCGAAACGTAACCATGTCGTCTCACGAACACCCAGACACTGACCGAGTCCAGACCGACGTCGAGTCCGAACTCGCCGCCAACGCCTACGTGAACATGTGGAACGACCGAGACTACGAGGCGATTCCACGACTGGTCTCGGACACGTTCGTCATGTACGACCCTGCTGCGCCGGCGAAGGGGGTTCCCGGGCCGAAAGGAGAGGTCCACGGACGAGACGGACTCCGCCAGTTTATGGAGTTGATAACCACCGCGTTCCCCGACTTCGAGATTACGGTCCTCGATATGCTCACCGGTGAGGACGTCGCCATGTACGAGGTCCAACTGACCATGACTCACGACGGTCCTCTCGGTGGCCTCCCCCCGACCGGACGACGCGTCGAGATTCGGGGTGTCTCGATACTGCACCTCGACGCAGGCACCATCGACGAGCACGTCTTCCATACGGACATGAACGAGGTGGGTGCGCAACTCGGGTTGACGTTCCCACAGGTGCTCGGCCAACTTCCGAAACTCGTCGTCAGAAAAGTTCGGCTCTCCCTCTAGGACCGACCGACGCCTCAGAACCGACTCTCGACCGCTGGCAGGAACTCGGTGAGGTCCGTGCGCACGACTCTGGCCGCCTCGTCGTCGTAGTGCGTCTCGTCGAAGTTGACGACGACGAGCGACCCATCTTCAGCGGCCTGTCCCGCTAATCCGGCGGCGGGGTGGACCGTCAGCGACGACCCGAGTGCGAGGAAGACGTCGGCTTCGTCGGCGAGTTGTTGTGCCTTTGTGTAGGCGACTTTCGGAAGTCGTTCACCGAACAGAACGACGTCCGGTTTCACGACGCCGTCGCAGGCCTCGCAGGTTGGCGGTACCTCGCCGTCTCTGACCTGGTCGAGCGCCCAGTCGGCGTCGAATCGTTCGCCACAGGATTCGCAGACGACGTCGGCCGCGTTGCCGTGGAGTTCGACGACCTGTTCGGACCCTGCCTCACGGTGGAGGCCGTCTGTATTCTGTGTCACCACCGCGTCGAGGACGCCGTGTGATTCCAGTGCGGCGAGTGCGTCGTGCCCGGGGTTCGGTCCGACGCCCTCGGGGAACATCCGTTCGTGGAGGCGCAGTCTGTCGCGCCAAAAGCTAGCGGGATCGTTCACGAACCTGCTGCGGTGGAACGACTGCGGGTCGAACTCGGTGTTCCAGATGCCGTCTTCGCCGCGGAAGTCGGGGATGCCGGACGCGGTACTCATTCCGGCCCCGGTGAGTGCGACGGCAGTGTCCGACTCGCGGAGCAGACGAGCAACCCACTCGGCGTCGGAGTCGAGGTCGGTGTGCATACTCGAACGAACGGCCGGGTATCGAAAAAGCGGCCCGATTACTCCCACGACCCTTCGATAGGCGCGTTCGTGCATACTTTTACAGAAAATACTCCCGAGATGCACACAGAAGTGGAAGGTTCTTAGTGGGAAGAGCGCAGAGGGTCGAACATGACCAGCGTGAAGGACTTCCGCGTCGAGGAGGAACCGACGGCGACCGACCTCGGCCGGGGCCGGTTCGTCTTCTCTGACCGCTACTCCGTCTTCGACTGGGGCGAGATGCCCGACCACATCCCGAACAAGGGCGCGAGTCTCTGTCTGATGGGTGCGTACAACTTCGAACTTCTGGACGTGAACCACGTCCCGACGCACTATCTGGGCGTCGTCGAAGACGGCGAAGTCAAAGACCTCGGCGAGTGTGAGTCGCCCCCGACCGAGATGGCCATCGAACTCACGCAGGTGCCGGACCTCCCGCACGAAGACGGCGAGTACGACTACGACGCCTACCACGAGGTCGCTGGCGAGAATTACCTCATCCCTCTCGAAATCGTCTTCCGCAACACCGTCCCCGTAGGGTCGAGTCTCCGAAAGCGCGGCGAACCCGCGGACTACGGCCTCGACGCAGACGAGTGGCCCGAAGAGGCCGTCGACCTCCCCGAACCCGTCGTCGAGTTCTCTACGAAGTACGAAGAACAGGACCGCTACCTCGACCGCGACGAAGCGGACGACATCGCCGGCGTCGTCGACCTCGACCAACTCGAGGAACTCGCACTCGCGGTCAACCACATCCTGACCGACCACGCCGCCCGCGCCGGATTCGCCCACGAAGACGGGAAGATAGAGTGCCTGTACCACGACGGGACCGTCAAGGTCGCAGACGTTGTCGGCACGTTCGACGAGAACCGCTTCTCGTACGACGGCCAGCAAGTCTCGAAAGAGGTCGTCCGCCAGTACTACAAGCGCGTCCAACCCGAGTGGGTCGACGCCGTCTCCGCCGCCAAGAAAGAAGCAATCGAGACGGGCGAACCCAACTGGCGCGAACAGTGCGACGTCGAACCCGAACACCTCCCCGGCGAAATCGTCGACGCGCTTTCGAACCTCTACTGCGCGGGTACCAACGCCTACGTCGACTACGACTGGTTCGACGCCCCGACTATCGAGGACGCCGTCGCCGCCGTTCGCGACCTGAACTGAGCGAGTTCAGCGACTAACGTTCGCCTTAGAACTCTCGCCCGGTCGCTTCTTCTGCGACTTCTTCGACGCCTTCGGAGACTGCCTCTTCGACGCCACCCTCGCGGTACCCTTCGATTGCTTCCATCAGTATCTTGAGAACGTTCATGGTTGCGAGACAGTTTGAATAGACAATAAGGGTTCGGGCGAAACCCTCAGAACGTGACTGGAATGAGGTGCTGAATACAGAGGGTGAGTTCAGCAGAGAACTCATTCGGGATTGCCCCAAAGAGTTTACACACTCACGATTGGTGGATATTATGGCTCGCCGCTTCAGTAGCGCCCTCTTATTGACCGTATTCGGAGTTGCAGGCGGACTTATTTTAGTTGTTGCCATGACTCAAATTGGGGACAGTCCACCTGAACGACTCGCGATAGGTCTTGCACTCGTCCTCAGTGGTGTGTTACTATTGCTGGGCCTTGTACGGGCGTACGGACACAAGATGGGTGTCAAGCAGACGGCGACTTTACCTCCAAAAATTCTTCTCGTCATTGGTATCTGTACTGCCATCGGTGGCATTGTCGTGTTCGAGCCGTGGCGCGCTGACGTTTCTCAGGGGTTTCGAATGATTATCACTGGCATGTGGGTTTTCGTCGGAAGTGGCCTCGCTGTGGCCGGAAGACGCTGGGAACACCAACAAGAATCGCGATATCCACTCGCTGTTCTACTGACCGGCCAACTACTGAGTCTGTTCTACGTGGTGTTTGAATCGGTAGATAGTGTCCTCCCACCAATTCCCATCCCCGCCTTGCTTCTGCTCGGAGTGATTGCTGGTATCCCGGTCCTCTGGGTTCTGTACCACCAACGAGCAACTGACACCCGGGCGAATGGGTCTCAGTAATAGACAGCCACACTGTCTCGAACGAATTGGATCGAGTGGCTTTGGACGACGATTCCAATCGACTTGCGCCCTCTGTTCAGTACGGTCGCGATAGGCTGTCTAAAATCGCTCAGAGAGGCTCAATTCCCCTCTCGTTGCTGTTGCAGTGTTGCTTTTGCGCGTGCGACGTAGGAGTTTGCTGACCAACTCCGTGCGTCACTCATCTGCTCAAGGAATTGGTCCGCAGAATCGGGAGAGAGGACGCCGTTCCGCACGAGGGCAGTGAGTAGAATCGGCGTTGTCACGAGGCGAGTGTCAACCAGTGAAGCATGGATAAGTGCGAGTCGGTTGAACTCGTCACAGAGGAGTTGGCTTGCGTTCACTTCGTTCGCCAACGTGACTGCCGCATTCTCGCCATCGTCCAGTGGAAACGTTTCGTCCAGTTC
>NZ_LOPV01000068.1 GCF_001469865.1 Haloferax profundi | reverse complement strand
CGGACATCGAACGCGTTCCTACGGTCAAGCACGGCTTGTGCCGCCACTCCAGAGGCGTCGTCGTAAGATGCGGTTTCAGCTACTTCTTCGAGAACTTGCTCGGGGAGTAGGAGTTCGTGCGACTCAAGAAGTATATCCAGTGGATTTGTCGTGGCGTCCGCAACGGTTCCCAAACTAACGAGGGCGGAGGTATCAGCGACGAGACGCACCATCTATGTGTCAGCCAACTCCTCCGCCACGTCGTCAATGAACGTCTCGCTCAGTTGTTGTTTCAGAAGACGGAAATTTGCGGCCTCCTCGTGACCGACGAGAGACTTTAATTCCTCGAAGGTAATGTCGTCGTCGTAATACGCTTCTGCGACCTCCTGCTTCACTTCGTCAGAATGAGCTGCGTCCCGAAGATACTCGCGGAGGGCAGTGATGAGGATGTCCGTCCGGTCTGTCTGGAACACCGCTGCGAGAGTGTCAGCCCGATCAACCAACCCTCTGGGTGCTCGGAACTGAACTCGCTTCTTCTCCGATTCGGAACTCATGTGTGTACAATGTGAGTGCGGTGGTAAAATACTTGTCTCGCACAGTCGTCTGACCGTGCTCAATCCAGCAACCGTTTTGACCGACTCGCGCGCTGTACTCAGCACCCTCGACAAGCAGTCGATGACTAGTAACTTCAGATGGAGAAAACACGGTATCGTACAGCACGGATACTCCGTCGGGTTGTGCTACTGGAATCGGTCGTTCTTTCCCATGCCCTCAGGGTCGAAACAGACCAATTCCACGCGATTGCCCTCGGGGTCCGAGAAGTACACGGAGCGCCACTCGACCCACTCGTGGTAGGCGAAGTCGAGTTCGAGTTCGTGGTCACGAAGGCGTTCGACTTCGGCGTCGAAGTCGTCGGGGTCGATGCTGAACGCCACGTGGTCGAGCGTCGTCTTCTTCGGGTCGATTCCGGCGTACCCGTCGGTGCCGGTTCGGTCGAAGAGGACGAACACCGCTTCGTGGCCGGCGTGACTCTCGCCGAGTCCGAAGAACGTCGCCGTATCGAAGTCGCCGATGGGGTCGCCGAGGCCGACGACGTCGCGGTAGAACGCACGCATCGCTGGCAGGTCTTCGACGCGGAAGGCGAACTCACCGAGGGTACGGGCCGCACCGGGGCCGGTCGGTCGGCCACCGAAGTCAGGTGTTGGCGAATCGGTCATTCCCCTGAATGGGCGGGGAACTGAGAAAAGAACTCAGTCTTCAGACTGCTCGGGGGCAGCCAGTTTCTTCGTGTCGAGTGCGTCGATGATTCCGTCCACCGGGCGGTCGGGGTTCGACGCCTGTGCCTCACTGGTGAGGCCGAGTTGGTGCTTCTCGGGGTCGACTTCCTCGCGGAGACTGGTGCGCCCGCGGTGGACCGTGAGTGCGTCGTCGAGATGGAGTTTCACCGCTTCGAGAAGCGCGTCTGCTTCGAGCGGTTGGCCGCGGCTCTTTATGTCGTCGATGGACGCGTCGTCGGGGACGTCGAACGCCCGCTGGGTGATGACCGGCCCCTGGTCGAGGTCCGTCGTCACGTAGTGGGCGGTCACGCCGGCGATGCGGACACCTTTCTCTTTCGCCTGTCGATACGCGGCGGCACCGGGGAAGGCAGGGAGCAACGACGGGTGAATGTTGATGATGCGGTCTTCGTACCGGAAGACGACGTTGGGGCCGAGGATGCGCATGTACCGCGCGAGGACGATGAGGTCCACGTCGTACTCTGCGAGGAGTTCGAGCAGGCGGTCTTCGTTCGCAGTCCCTTTCTGGTCGCCGATGTCGTGGAAGGGAACGTCGTAGTGACTCGCCAGCGGTTCGAGCGTGTCGTGGTTGCCGATGACGACCGAAATCTCCGCGCCGAGGTCGTCGTTCGCCCACGCCTCGAACAGTGCTTCGAGACAGTGGGACTCTTTCGTGACGAGGACGGCGATTTCGCGGGTCTCGCGGTCGGACGGGAACCGAACCTGTACCTCCACGCCGAGGTCGTCACCGAGGTCCGAGAGCGCCTCGCGGAGTTCGTCGCGGGTACAGGTCATCTCCGAGGTGTCCGCGTGGAGGGTCATCCGGAAGATTCCCTCGCGGACGGCCTGGTCTAAGTCCTCGACGTTGATTCCGCGTTCGAACAGCAGGGTGGTCACATTCGCGATGAGTCCGGTCTTGTCTCCTCCGATGACCGTGATTTCGGTTAATTCTCGCGTCATACCGTCACCTCCAGCTGTTCGAGGCTGAACATATACCGCCGTGGGAGGGCGAGCGGTAAACCGCTGTCGTTCTCCGCAATTAACTCGGAGGCGAGTTCATTCTCCAACGACGACGAGTTCCCTCCTGTACCGAACGAAGTTTCTGTACGCGACCGTACAAAAATATCATTCTGCTTACTATTATGCCACAGTGCCGCCTCGATGTACGTATGAACTCGACTCCCGTCCACGCTCACAGAATCGCCACCATTGGTCGAGTTGTTGCTGCCCTCGTCGCCGTCGGTGCCGTCGTATTCACGGCGCAGACCATCCTCTCGTGGCTTGCACCAGTCGTCGCCACTCCGCTCCTCGTCACGAGTTGGGTCCTCGGACTCGGGATAGCTATCTTCCTGCCGTTCGCCATCGTCGCTGTCGTCGCGAGGGTGGTTAGGCGATTATGTCTCCACGCGATTCAATTAAACCCGAAACGAGCGTATCGCTACCTATGCGTGCCCGCGATGCATCCCCGTCCACCGATTCCGGGGCCGAGAACGCGTTCTCCCTCCTCGCCGACGAGACACGGTTAGCAATCCTCCGTGTCCTCGCAGACTCGCCGGACGAACCGCTCACGTTCTCACAACTCCGCGAACGAGTCGGCGTCACCGACAGCGGTCGGTTCAACTACCACCTCGGAAAACTCACGGGACTCTTCGTCAAGAAGTCCGACGCCGGGTACGAAATCCGCCTCGCAGGGTGGACCGTCGTGGGTGCCATCCTCGCAGGGTCGTACACTCGCGGCGACGACGTCGGGCCACTCCCAGTCGAGACTCCCTGTCCGACGTGTGATGGGCAAGTCGAAGCGACCTACGCAGACGAGCGCATGCACGTCCGCTGTACCGACTGCGACAAGACGATTACAGACGCCGGTATCCCACCGGGCGTGTTCGAAGGCTACGACGACGCCGACATCCCCGAAGTCGCAGAACAGTACGTTCTGTCGCTGTTCGCACAGGCACGAAACGGATTTTGTGTGACGTGTCAGGGGCGAATGAAACCGCACCTCTCGACGGAATCGGACGACCCCCACCCAGAGACGGTGTGTGAGGATGCGATGGCCGTCTACAAGTGTACGCGCTGCCGCGAAGAACTCAACTCCGGCGTGGGCTTGGCGTACCTCGACCACCCGGCAGTCGTCTCGTTTTATTACGACCACGGGGTGGACCTCTCACAACCGAATCTCTGGGGGACGGCGTGGCGCGACAA
>NZ_LOPV01000067.1 GCF_001469865.1 Haloferax profundi | reverse complement strand
AGAACACGGCTTCGGCTTCGTGAACGCCTACACAAACTGACCATGTCATCTCGAGACGACCAACCAATCCATCCCGGTTTTGAACAATATGTCCCTGATGAGATTGTCTCACTCCGGCAACTGGAGGTGCTCTATGGAGCACTATGGGAGTCTCGAAGCGCAGAGGATAATACTCTTGCCGAGCCGTATGCCATCTTCCAAACACCAACAGAGCTTACAGACTTTGTTGCAAGTGACGAGACTGACGACTCTCGGCTGCTTGTACTCCTTCATGTCGATGTGACCGGTGTTGCACCTGAGTTAACCGACGTCAGTGTTCGTCCACTCACGGCAGAGTTGGTACCGTT
>NZ_LOPV01000066.1 GCF_001469865.1 Haloferax profundi | reverse complement strand
GCGCGCCACCGTCGACTTCGAACTCGACGACGATACGCTCACCCTCGTCATCGACGAGGAACTGACGGTCCACGACGTAGAACGCTCTCCAGCCCCGTAGACGCCGTCTCCCGAGTTGTACACACGTTCGTGCATATCAAACGCGACCCAAAACCGTTTTTGCACATCACCACGCATCGTCATCCGATGACCACCTACACCGCGACGGTGACGGTGCGCCTCAAGCGTGGCGTGCTCGACCCGGAGGCGGAGACCACGAAGCGCGCACTCGAACGACTCGGCTTCGAACTCGACGCGTTGCGCTTCACCGAACGGTACGAAGTCGACCTCGACGCGGCGGACGCCGACGCGGCGGCCGAACGCGCCGACGAGATGGCCGAACGCTTACTGGCGAACCCGACCATCCACGACTACGAGGTCGAGGTCGTCGAGGCCTGAGATGATTGCAGTCGTGCAGTTTGGCGGGTCGAACTGTGACCGAGACGCCGTCCGCGCGCTGACGGACCTCGGGTTCGAGGCCGAACGCGTCTGGCACGAAGACCCGCTCCCGGAAGAGACGACGGGCATCATGCTCCCCGGTGGCTTCTCGTACGGTGACTACCTCCGTGGCGGCGCGATGGCCGCTCGGTCACCGGTCATGAACGCCGTCCGCGAGGCTATCGAAGATGGCATCCCCGTCCTCGGTGTCTGTAACGGTGCACAGGTTGGCTGTGAGGCCGGTCTGACGCCCGGTGCGTTCACCACGAACGCGAGTGCTCGCTTCCAGTGCGAACACGTCTACCTCCGCGTCGAAAACGCCGACACTCGATGGACCAGCGCCTACGACGAGGGCGACGTCATCGAACTCCCCATCGCTCACGGCGAGGGACGCTTCGAAATCGACGACGAGGGCTACGAGGAACTCGAAGCAGACGACCGCATCCTCTTTCGCTACTGCGACGAAGACGGCAACGTCACCGACGAGGCGAACCCGAACGGGTCGCGAGGGAACGTCGCCGGGATCCTCGGCGACACCGAGTCTGTCGCCGTCTTGATGCCGCACCCGGAACGCGCGTCGCTGCCGGAACTCGGGAGTACCGACGGACGAGGAATCTTGTCGGGCTTCGAAGGCTGACGCCGACGCTCGGCGTTCGATTTCGATAAAAAAGACCGCCGCAGCGGCGGTGGGCGATACGGGGTCGGACGGGCGAATGTAGCAGCGTACACGATGAGCGATGGTTGGAGTTTTTCCGACCCGCGTACCGCGTGCTATGGCATGAGTGCGCGAGGAGCGTCCGTGGCTATCCAGGCCTCGGTGTTCTCTTCCTCGCGGATTTCAAACCACCCGTCCGCGTAGTAGACGGTCTTGTACGTGTGTTTCGTCATGATGGCGGGCAGTCCGGGTGGGCACGTGTCCGAACTCCCGAATATGACAACGCGTTACACCCTCTTTGATACGAATATCCTAGCCGAGTAGTTAGGTAATAGTTACCGGGCGCTAGGACACCCTAACACCGCAAAAACGAGAGAAAACAGTGCGTTCGACGTGCTGTTTGTGGACAAACGTCCGCTGGGTTCGGGGGCCTCAGCGGACCAGCGGCATGTTGTAACTCGTCTCCGCGTCGAGGACGTACTCCCACGTCGACTCGCACTCACAGGACACCTGGTCGAAGACGCTCGGGTCCTGTCGGAGGTTGAAGTCTTTGACGGCCTTGAAGACGAGTTCGTCGCACTCGCCGCAGTTGTGCGCACCGCGTTCTTGCCCGCCGCCGACTGGGTCGGAGACGACGATGGCGTCCACGTCTGCCGTGTCGCGGAGTGCCTCGGCGACCGACCAGAGCCACGGCGGCCGGTAGCCACCGTTGAAGAAGAGTTCGTCCACCATGGTGTAGCGCTGGACGTTGGTCGGGTTCATCGAGACGGTGTGGCAGTTGTCCACGGCGGCACAGCGCCGGATGGACGACTTCATGTCTTCGAGCGCCTCCGGTTCCGAGAGGAACGGCGGTTTCATCAGCAGGTACGCCTTCACGCCGCCGCCCGCCGCCGCCGCTTCGTCGCAGGCGTCTTCGAAGTCGGAGAAGTCGAAGTACTTGTTGACACAGTCGTGGCGGACACGGTCGGTCGCGGTTTCGAGACCGATTGCGACGTCGGTTTCGAGGCCGCGGTCGGTGAAGTCGGCGAGTTTCTCGCGCGTGACGAAGTCCGGCAGCGACTCGACGACCATTCGGTCACGGTCGGCGAACGTCTCGGCGATGGCGTCGCGCGTCTCGGCGGGCACTTCGCGCTCGTCGAGGAACGAGCCAGAGGTGTAGATTTTGATAAGACCCGCCTTCTCGCCGTCGTCCATTTCTTCGGCTTCGTGGTCGAGACAGACCTGAATCTGGTCCATGAGCGCCTCGTGAGAGACGCTCCCGCCTTCGACCGATTCGGCGACGTAGCCACACATCGTACAGCCACCGGCACGGGCCCAGCGACACCCGCCGGTGTTGAGGATAATCGTCAGCGAATCGTAGACGCCGTCGGGCGTGTTGTCCTCGTCGATCCACACCCGCGTCGGCTCGTGGGGGTCGTAGGTCTTCTGCTTCCGCGAACGGATGTCGCGCATCACCTTGTTGTGCGCGTCCATCCCGCGTCCCCGTTCGTAGACCTCGGGGCTCGGCTTACTCATTGGAGTCTCCTATCGGATGGGCGCGTAAAGCCGCTTCGTCTGGCGTGCGCGATGAGGGTGGTCGTCGAGCGTCGTTCGTCCTCGTCACATGTTGCGCGCGATGTAGTCGTCGATATCGGCGACGAGAGACGAGTCGAACGTCCAGTACCCTTCCCATCGCTTTGGCTCGGTCTCGAGTGCGAGGAGGGCGACTGGTGGCTTGTCGGGGCGTCCGGGAAGGGAGTCGTCCGCCGGAGTGTAGACGACGAACCACGAATCGCGGTAGTCAGCCGTGTACCCACCGTGGCTTCGGACCCCGAAGTCGAACGGTGGCGTCCAATCTGTGACGCCGTAGACGTGGGTCTGCACGTCGGTCGACGCGATTTTCTTGTACACGGCTCGCGTTCCTCGCTCGTCTTTGATTCGAGAGAGTCGCTGAAACGACGACCGGAGTCGCCCGGCACCGCTACGCCACGCGTGTCGTTCGATGTACCGCGAAATCGCGACCAGGAGGAGTTTCTCTTTGTCCGATTCCGGATAGCCCCGGAGCGTGAACGGAACGTCGTCGAGTTCGGTGAGAACCGCGGGCAGTTCGAAGGTGTCGAGGTCGGTCTGTCCGGTCTTGTAGAGGTCCGAGTTCACGAGCAAGATGGTGTTCATCAACGCTTCGAGTGGGGACGTAGCGAGAATCTCTCGGCCGTCGTCGGTCTCTTCAGAGAGGACGACGACGTCGTCACCGTGGTCCGCGACGGCTTGCTCGTCGACGTGAACCGACTGGTCTTCGAACGTCGTTTCGAGCATCCGCAAGACGGGTTTGGGGGCCGAGCGATTGACGACAGATAACGACCGTCGCGAAGGCTCGATTGCGTCCAAGAAGTCTTCAAGTGCCATAGATACCTGTTACGTACCGGAACACTCGAACAGGAGGCGAGATAGCAGTTTGGGGCCAATTATCAAATCGAGAAACTACCCACGCAGAACGACGTTCATATGAGACCAGTCCGTATCCTCCGGTATGGACCGCCGCACCCTCCTCTCGCTCGTCGCGTCCGGCGTCGCCGGTCTCGCGGGGTGTGGGTCGCCGGAGGGAGAGACTGAGACGGAGACGCCAACTCCCGAAGAGGGGACCGGAGAACCGACCGCAGTTACGACTGCCGACGAAAGCGTCCAGCGGATGCTCTCGGTCTGGAATCCGACGCCGGACCCCGTGTTCACGACAGTCGTCGTCACTCGGGGGAGTCGCGACATATTCTTCGAGAACGTCGACCTCGTCCCCGGCGAGCGAACCGTCCGCCGAGTCGACATCCCACCAGACGACGTCGAGGTGCTCGTCCAGACAGACACGGGTATTCGCGCGACATCCGCGTGGGCGACCGAAGAGGCCCTCGATGGTCTCGAAGTCGTGCTCGGCCGGGAGAGTGCCGAGTTCTGGAGGACGGTCTCCTGTCGGCCCAACCGTGCGTGCGCGGTAGACGACGGTGGTGAGGCCGTCGACCTCCCCCTCGTCGGTGACGGGTCGGGACGCTGGTACGCGCCCGCCGGCGTCGTCGTAGAGAACCCCGGTAGCGAGACGACGGCACGGCTTCGGGTCGACCTGTTCGGTTCGACACTCCTCGACCGAACCTACCGACTCCCGTCTCAGACGCGACTCTCCGTGCCGATATCGTACCGGACGGGCACGTACCGTGTCGCCCTCGAAACCGACGAGATAGCGGTCGAGACACCGTGGCAGGTCCCCGACGAACCGACGAAGTACGTCGACACCGAGAGCGGGGCGACTGGATGTGGTCCGGCGAACACGACGCTCACCGTCACGAATCGAGACGACGGCCCGCATCGCCTCACCCTCCGAATCGAGTCGGAGTCCGAGACGTTCGAAGAGACTATCGACCTCGAAGCGGGAGAGACTCGCGAGTTCGTCCCGGTGGTGGAGTCTGGCCCGAAGCGGGTGTTCGCGAGCACTGAGACCGGTGCGGAGACTGAGGGAATGTGGTGGTCGTGCCCCCCGCGAGGCCAGGCAAGTGTTGTCGTCGACGCTACAGGGAGCCTCACACTCAGCGCCGCAGGGCCGAAACCGGGATGAGTCGCACAGATTGCCACAATCCCGAGACGGTACCGTGTCGCTCCTCGAACAGGTAACCACTTTCAGTTACCTCGGTGTGGGAATCACTAACCCACTTGCAGCCGTATATAATCAACGAGGATTACAATGACAGAACTCGGTGGTTATAACGACAGAGTCGCGCGGGTAGACCTGTCGGATGGTGCGGTGCAGTACGAGAGTATCGACGACGAGGACGCGAAGAAGTACATCGGCGCACGGGGACTCGGTGTCAAGTACGTCTTCGACAACGGTCCAGAGGTGGAACCGCTCAGTCCGGACAACCTTCTGGCGTTCATGACGGGACCGCTCACGGGCACACAGACAGTGATGAGTGGGCGAATCGCCCTCGTGACGAAATCCCCGCTCACGGGGACCGTCACTGACTCGCACCACGGCGGCTGGAGTGGTGCTCGACTCAAGTGGTCCGGGGTCGACGGCCTCCTCTTCAACGGGAAGTCCGAGAACCCAGTGTACGCCGTCGTCGAAGACGGCGACGTGACGCTCCACGACGCGTCACACCTGTGGGGCAAGGGTGTCCGCGACACTATCGAAGAAATCGAGGGCGAAGTCGACGGGTCACTCGGCAAGAACCTCTCGGTGATGGCAATCGGTCCGGGCGGCGAGAATCAGGTCAAGTACGCGTGTGTCATCAACGAAGACGACCGAGCGTCCGGTCGTGGTGGCACGGGCGCGATCATGGGGTCGAAGAACCTCAAGGCCGTCGTCGTCAAGTCGGGCACGAAGATGCCGAAGCCTGCGGACCCGGAGACGTTCAAGAAGGGCTATCAGCAGGCGATGCAACTCATCCGTGAGTCCGAAGTCACCGGCCCCAACGAGGGTGGCCTGTCCGTGTACGGAACGAACGTTCTGATGAACGTGGGCGAAGAACTGGACGGCCTCCCGACGAAGAACGGGAAGTACACGTCTACGGGCGCAATGCGCGATGCCGAGGGCATCGACATCGACGCTGAACGCGTCTCGGGTGAGAACGTCCGCGAGAACATCCTCGTGGACGAACCCACGTGTCACTCCTGCCCAGTCGCCTGTAAGAAGGAAGTCGAGGTGTCGGTGATGCACAAAGGCGAGGAGATGAACGTCCACGTCGAGTCCTACGAGTACGAGACTGCGTACGCACTCGGACCGAACGCCGGTCACACCGAACGCGACGAGATTGCCGTCATGCTCGACCGCTGTAACGACATGGGTGTCGACACCATCGAGATGGGCAACATCATGGCCATGGCGATGGAGATGTCCGAGCAAGGCAAACTCGACGAGTTGAGCGAACAACTCGACTGGGGTGACACCGAGCGCATGATCGACCTCATCACGGAGGTCGCTCACCGCGACGGCGACCTCGCCGACGCTCTGGCGGAGGGTGCCAACGGGCTCGCCGAGCGCTTCGACGCCCACGACAACTCGCTGGCCGTCAAGGGTCAGACTATCGCGGCGTACGACCCACGCTGTATGAAGGGCATGGGTATCGGCTACGCCACCTCGAACCGCGGTGCGTGTCACCTGCGCGGCTACACGCCGTCTGCCGAACTGCTCGGCATCCCGGAGAAGGCCGACCCCCACGAGTACGAGGGGAAGGGTGAACTCGTCGCCCTGTTCCAGGACATGCACGCCATCTCGGACTCGTTCGACATCTGCAAGTTCAACGCCTTCGCGGAGGGTATCGAAGAGTACGTCCTCCAGTACAACGGCATGACCGGACTCGACGTGACCGAAGACGAACTGCTGGAGACCGGCGACCGCATCTACACGCTGGAGCGCTACTACAACAACCTCGCAGGGTTCGACGGGTCGGACGACTCGCTGCCGGGACGCTTCATCCCCGGCGACGAGGCGATTCCGGGACAGGGTGCCTCCGAAGGCCAACTCTGTGAACTCGACGAGATGAAAGAAGAGTACTACGCGCGTCGCCAGTGGGTCGACGGTGTCGTCCCCGACGAGCGTCTCGAAGAACTCGGCATCGACATCGGCCCCGGCACGGGCGTCTCGCGCGGCGACTCGCCTGCACCGGCAGACGACTAATTAGACGGACGCGGGCGGCGTCGAACCACGCACGCCTCGATTTTTTGTTCGCTTTCCGACCGCCGTTCAGTGACGCGACTGCGACGAACTAGGACGGAGGCACTCGCACACTTATCTCTGTATCTGTACAATTGTCTCACACGATGGAGTCGGTGGACTACAAGAAGGAACTAAAGGAGTTGTACCGCCAGTCGGCGAACGAAGTCTCGCTCGTCGAGGTACCCACACTCCACTACCTGATGATAGACGGTAAGGGCGACCCGAACACGTCACCCGAGTTCAGTGCCGCCGTCGAGACACTGTACCCCTTCAGCTACGCGATTCGGTCTATCGTCAAAGCCGAACGAGAGATGAAGTACGTCGTCATGCCACTCGAAGGCCTCTGGTGGGCCGACGACATGGAGGCGTTCGACGTCGAGAAGAAAGACGAGTGGCAGTGGACACTGCTGCAGATGCAACCGAACGTGGTGACCGAAGATATCGTCGAACGGGCACGCGAGGACGTGAGTGAGAAGAAAGACCTTCCCGCGCTCTCGGAGGTACGATACGAGTCGTTCGACGAGGGACTGTCCGCACAGACGCTCCACATCGGTCCCTACTCCGAAGAGGGGCCAACCGTCGAACGCGTCCACGAGTTCATCGAAGAGCAGGACTACACTCGTCGCGGCGCACACCACGAGATATACCTGAGCGACATGCGCCGGACCGACCCGGAGAAGTTGAAGACGATTATCCGGCAACCAGTCGAAGAGTAGTCTGACCTCCTCTCGTCGAGGCTGACGGTGAGGGGTGGGAGAAGGAAGGCGTGAACGAAAGGGGATGGATTCGAACCATCGAGGCCATTTTTCAGGCCACCCACCACGAGGGTGGATGCTCTACCAGGCTGAGCGACCCTTTCATGGAGCCACTGATACACACATTCGTTGGCACGGTATTGAATATACAGAGGCTATCGGTGGATAAGGTCAGCATATACGTCGTTCCGAGGGCGTTCTCACCACGAGAATCACGACGTGTCGTCCGACGTCGACCGTGTTGCTCGCCTTCGGCCTGTCATGTCGTCGTGCGACAGTACCGCCTGGGCCGTGTTGCACTCAGACGACGAACCGAAGCACCCAGAGCGCCCCCATCCCAACCACGATGGTGACGAAGACGCGCTCTGTGTACCACGCCGCGATTGCCGCGAGCGTCCCCGCGACGAGTCGCTCGTTCCCGAGCGAGAGTGAGACAGCGCCCTCAGGGACGATAATCGCCGGGAAGACGAGGGCGGCGAAGACGGCCGCGGGGACGTATTCGAGTGCAGACTGGACCTGCGGTGGAACCTCGTCGATGCGACCGAAGAGGTAGACGAACGACCCTCTGATGGCGAACGTGAGCACCCCGGCGACGACGATGACGCCCCAGACAGTCGTCGCATCGTAACTCGTCGGCATCTACGCGTCACCACCGAGCGATTCGACGGCGAGGCCGGCACCGACACCGACGATTGCCGCGACGATGATATCGAGGTGGAAGGGGACGCCCGCGGCGACGACGGCGACGGCGACGAGGCCACCGACCAGACCCGACGCTGCCGACGCACGGTCTTTCAGCGCCGGGACGAGCAGTGCGAGAAACACGAGTGGTGCAGCGAACTCGAATCCCCACTCCGGCGGGAGGCCCGCACCGAGGAAGGCACCGGCAATCGTAGAGATTTGCCAGACGACCCAGAGAGACGCCGCGACGCCGACGTAGTAGGCAAAGCGGTCGGTCCGGCCGTCCTCGCCGTAGCGTGCGAGCGAGAGCGCGTACGCCTGGTCGGTGAGGAGGTAGGATGCGATGGTCTTCGACCGGGCGGCGAAGTCACGGAAGTACGGCGCGATAGACGCCGAGTACATCAACATGCGGAGGTTGACGACGACGGCGGTGCCGACGACGATAGCGAGCGGTGCGTCTGCGCCCAGGAGTTCTATCATCGCAAGTTGGGACGCACCTGCGAAGACGATGGTAGAAAAGCCGATGGCGTGGAATATCGAGAGCCCTTGTTCGACGGCGGCGACACCCGCAACGAGGCCGAACGGGACGATGCCGAGGTGAAGGGGCATGACGTCCCGAACGCCGTCGAGTAAATCCGGAGGAACTGTAGGCATCTGTCGATAGCAGGAGACCGGCCCCGAAATATGCGTCTATCAGCGTGCGGATTGCCGGGGTCGTCTGCGACCGACGACGGCGACTTCGCGTATCTCGAGTGCCGTTTCGAACTCGTCGCGGCGGTCGTCACTCGTTCCGATGCGCCGGAGGTGTTCGGTGTGGGCACGGCGGACAGCGTCGACTTCTCGGTGTGAGAAGCCGAGTTCGGCACCTTTCGTATCCCAGTGACCGAGTGGGACGAAGTAGACTGCCGTGTCGTCGTCCTCGTAGACACACTCGAACTCGCGGGCGTACTCGTCTGCGTTGTCGTCGAGGAATCCCTGTGCACGGTCGAGAAGCGCCGGCAAGAGCGCGGCGGGGACGCTCGCCTTTGCGGCGGCAATCATAATCGCGGTTCCGTCGATGGCACCACCGCTCGCCGAGGTGTCGTCTTCGTCGGGGCCGAGTCGGTCACGAAGACGCTCTGGGTCTCGCTGCGAGTCGCGGTCGGTGCCCACGGTCACCCACCTGCGCGCATCGCCTTCTGGGCGAACGTGGGGATGAGTTCGTCGAGCGTCTCTTCGTCACCCTCGAACGTGAGTTGGACCTCGGTCAGTTGGATGCTACTCGTGATGGTGACTACTTCGGTGTCGATATCGACGGTCCAGTCCGGGCCGACGACGCGACGCTCGCCGTCGGCCTCACCCCCGAGTCCTTCGAGGTACTGGACGACGAGCCGGGTCGAGATGCCCCGAAACGCTCGCTCTCGTCGTACCATCTCAGCCTCCCGCCACCGGTGGGAAGACGCTTATCGTATCACCGTCTTCGAGCGTCGTTTCGAGGCCGTCGAGGTGCACGACTTCGCGGCCGTTTCGCAGGACGTTCACGTGCGGTCGGACGTTGCCGTCCTCGATAAGTTGCCCCGACAGGCCGTCGTACTCGGATTCGAGAGAGTGAAGCACGTCACCCACCGTCGAATCGTCGTCGACACGCCAGTGAATCGTCTTTTGACCCACCGCCTCCCGAAACGTCGCGAAGAAGCGCAATTCGAGTTCCATACCTCTCATCGGCGGTCACGAGACAAAAAGGTACGTCGCGGTTGTTTTCGGGCACTGGTATCGTAGACCCACAACGTGCCCGCGAGACCAACCTCTCTGAGGAGGACGTTCGTCGGTTAGACACCCTCTGTTGGCGAGCAATCAAAAACCAAACTGTCTCTCGAAGCAAGTTCGGACAAGAACCCCAGCTCTATCTTCGAGTTGAGTACACACACCCAGAATTCCATATTGGCCGTCTCGACGAATTGCTCAAGCTAACACCGACGACAGACGAGACCATCAGAAGTCCGTCTGATTACCACCTCAACATCGAGAAGTTAGTTTCAGTTCTCACTGAGTACGAGGGGATGATCGAGGCTGCCTACTGTGTTGGCTCTCCTCGAATTACACTCCGTACAAACCCTGACAGCGATATGGGCGGGGGAGGTGGGACTGGAAGAAAGACCCTTCGAGCGAAGTACCCAGACGGCGAGCGACCGCGCCAACTGAGGAGCTACGAGTTTGTCGTCGATCCTGCGTACCGAATCGAACTCGCAACGACGGACACCTCTCGGTACAAAGAACTCAAACAAAAGCTCGAAGCAGGTCTTTCGAATTACCCTGTGTCGATGGGGGAATCCGAATATCTCGCGAGGAGGTGCAAATGTCGTCCCCTCGTCTGAAAGGATCTATCGAGAGCGTGTTCCGGGATATATGACCGCAGATTCGGAGGGCAGACAGACAACCGGATTCATCGATTACACCTTCACCGCAACAGGAGCTGTGACGTTACAGTCGTCGGTCAAAGGATGCGCACGCGTCGCTGACCGTATGGTTGTGTTCTGTTGAGCCCCAAAGGTCCCCGTGAGGGGTTCAACTGATACAACAGCTTGGACAGGCACTTCAATCCCGGGGTGGGATCAACTGTACCGGTTTATCCTTCGTCTCTTTGGTTAAATCAGTTCAGGTATGGCGAGCCATCAATTCTGGGTGCGGAATCAACCCTAGTTTGAATTCGCACACATTGTACTCAGAGTACTCGTCTAGCAGCACTCCCCCGACAAAAATCATTCTCGAAGTCAACAAATATATATGTTCGATATAAAATTAATAAACTACATCAATGTTCGATCTCACTGGATTCCAGCGTGACTTACTGTATGTTATTGAGGGATTTGACGAGCCGCACGGCCTTGCAATCAAACAAGAGATCGAAAATTACTACGAAAACGAGATTCATCACGGTCGACTCTATCCCAACCTCGATACGCTCGTCGAAAAGGGCCTCGTCGACAAGGGAGAGATAGACCGCCGAACAAACAGCTACCAAGTCACAGCACGTGGTCGCCGGGAGATCGAAGCTAGGCAGGAGTGGGAACAGCACTATCTTACTCCGGAGAAAGAACAGACACCGAATCAGTAATCGGTCGAAGCCACTCAGATCAAAGAGCTACAACTCAGACACGTCTTGACTCAAGTAGTGTCCGTCTGCCTACGCACACCCATCTCATCCCCCAATTTTGAGGGTCGTACCAATACAAATACCAGGGGCGGCACCCCATTTTAGAATCCACAGGACGTTCTGTCTGGTCCTGTGGCGTCTCGGACTGCCCACAGACAGAATAGGCACACCTCGTGCCAATGGCAGCTCTGGTATCCCTGCCCTCAGGGCTGTTAGCGTGATGTGCCTATATCGCCCACCCCTTGACTATCCACTACCAAAGAACGAGTCGACTGAAATGCCAGATCGGGTCGCCCGTGTCCGCTCGAACAGACAGGTTGGGACGACCGACACTGGCCGGTTTGCCTCATGGCTATTAAACAGCGCTAATCGTGCAATATGATCGCACACACTGTGACGTGAGTGTTCTCGTCCGCGCTTGAAGACGTTCTCACGAAAGCAAAATTCAAATCAAGCCTAGTCAAGGCGACAAAGAACAGGCAGTACGAATCTGAAAACGGTAACTCCTGTACGTTCAAGACGGTCGATGGCCGAGTAGACGTAATGTCGTCTCTCGATGTCGTGACGGTCGGGACTGCCGTTATCGACCACATCTATTCGCTGTCAAATCTGCCAGAGCCCGACGGTGGTGCATTCGCCCGCGAACACACGACCGACGTGGGTGGTGTCGCTGCAAATGTCGCTTCGGGACTCGCTGAGTTCGGGAACAAGACAGGAGTCATCACACGGCTCGGAGTCGATTCCGCCGACGAGATAGAAGATGATCTCCAAGCACGTGGTCTCGACTGTTCTCGGATTCGCTCTGGTCCCGAAGAATCGTCGTACACGTTGATTCTGCGTGGACCGGACGGAAAGCGAATGATCGTCGCTGGCGGCCAGAGCGTGCCGAACCTTCGACTTGATGATCAAGATATCGAGTATGCGAGTGACGCCAGTGTGGTATTCACGAGTGCCTACGCTCCCGACGAAGTGGTCTCTCGACTCGTGAGCGCGCGTGAACGTGGGGAAATTTCGACGCTCGTATTCGACCTCGCTGGCCCGCTCTCAGAACTCGAAGGACGAGGGACGACACCCGAGACGATCGACCGACTGCTCTCTATTGTCGACCTGTTCGTGGTTGGCGAGGTAGCTGCACGCTCGTATTTCGGTGGTGGTGCCGAAGAAGCCATTTCCACGCTCATTCAGCAGAATACAACTCGTGCGGCGATTACACAGGGGAGAGACGGTGCGTTGCTTCTCGAAGGAGAGACAGTGACCGAAGTCCCAGCCTTCGACGTTGCTGTGAACGATACGACCGGGGCTGGCGACACCTTCACCGCGGGTCTAATTCACATGTGGCTCCTCGGAGACTATTCCGCAGAGGACGCAGGCCGCTTTGCTGCTGCTACGGCCGCACTCAATTGTACTGAAATGGGCGCACGTGGCCATCTTCCATCCGAATCCGAGGTGTGGGAATTCTTGGAGAATCAGTGAGAAGGGGGGAGACTCTAACGAACCGACTCAACGAGACGCTCAACTGCTGCTTCGTCTACCGGGTTCGTCGTCTCTCCGCCGTGTTTGAGAGCGGTCCCGACGATAGCACCATCGGCGACAGAAAGCAGGTCAGGTGCTGTCTCGGGCGTGACACCGCTTCCAATCAAGACAGGGGCATCGAGTCCTCGTGCATCGCGAGAGTCGACCACTTGCTCGAGAACGGTCGTATCGACCGCTTCGCCGGTACCAGTCCCGCTCACGATGATTCCGTCGGCACCGCCACGTTCGACGAGTTCGGAAACGACGTCGTCTAAGGCACGCTCGGCAAGCGGCGCGGAGTGTTTCACGTCGATATCAGCAAGAATAGAGACGTCGGTATCGAGTTGCTCACGAAGTCGCAGGGTTTCGTGGGCCATACCCTCGATGATACCCTGATCAGTAAGTCGAGCACCCGTATGGACGTTCACACGGACGAATGAACCGCCCGTCGCAGCAGCGATGCCGAGTGCACTTTGAACGTCATTCCGGAGGATGTTCACACCAAAC
>NZ_LOPV01000065.1 GCF_001469865.1 Haloferax profundi | reverse complement strand
GAATTCGAGCATGATGCCGTCGACACCGCCCGACTCAAGGGCTGACGCATCCTGACGGAGTCGCGTGCGAATTTCATCCCGGTCACCATCGAATCCAGGGGAACCCGGGAGGGGAGGTAAGTGGACCATCCCAATGATCGAGGTTCCCGTGCTGAAGATATCCATATTCTGCGTGACCGTCCGACTGACTTAATCGTACAGATATTCGGGATTTGTTCGAATCCCGATCACTGATAGGTTGTTGACGCCGTGCTGAATGCAGGGCGCTACTCGTCGACGAGGTAGTTTGCACCGTACTCTTGCTCGAATTCGTATTCCGACGGGAAAACTGGATCCGTTGTCGCCCAGATATCGTTGATTCGTTTCTCGATAGTCTGAAGAACTACCCGAAGCACGTCATTCGGATCATCTGTGCGTCCCATTGAGGTTAGGGGAACGACGAGGCAGGACTTCCACTGACATTTGATTCGAGACGGAATTTGGCTTCTCGGAGTTCGCGAAGGCGACGAGTGACAGTTCGCCATTCACTCAGTCTATCGTACGCCTCATCGAGGTCGTTGTACGTCGTCTCGGAAAGGACAACTACCTCAGGCGAAGATTCCTCGAAGTAACTCGAAAGCTCCTGTTCGCGAGCTCGATACTCGTCGATTGCTTCATCAGCTGCGTCTGGTGTTTTGAACTCCCGAGTTAGTTCTGTGACCCGGCGGAACTCAAAGTAGGCCTCATTCCGGACGAAGAGCGCAGGATTGTCAGCAACTTTTTCCAGCACTCCAAGGTCAACAAACCACTCAAGATGGGGACGAGCACCTTCTTTTGTACAGTCAGCACGTTCTGCGACATCTGCAACAGTGGTTGGTGACGTGAGCGTCGTTGCTGCTTCGTACACACGATCTTTGACCGTCCGGCCCTCGACGGCTTTGTCCCACTCACCGCCCAGATTCATGTCCGGCAGAGTTGGTGTATCCTCAGTCATTGTTTCTGGATACGGAATGCGCTTATATTACTTTGTGGGTGCTAAGATATGTTTTCGAACCACACTGACAAACATATCAAAGAACAGAACATATTCGGGCAAGTATATCGATTCATACCCCCGGTTCATCCTCGTCGCTGCAGCAAGCCTGTTGATTGGAATAATGGTGTTCGGGTTTTGGGTAGGCCAGCGGTCGAAAATCGCGTGATTAGCAAATGATAGTGAAGAATCGTCCGATTGAATTACCCACTGGTGGCCGACTTCGCGGTGAGTCTGCTATCGACTTGTTCGGGGATGCGCCGATCGGAAGCGTCCGGTCAGCAGACTCAATACGAGCGCGACCACGGCGTTGAAACCATGCGCCAAGTTGACCACATCATTCGCGTCATGCTTGAGAGGTTCAACAGCACCAGAGACACCCACACGAGTGTACTCTCTCCACGAAAACGCTGGAACTCTTCAACTAAAGGAGAACAATATTTACCACTGACATGAGTGTGCGAGAATGATGCCCTCCCCACTTCACGCTTGGTCCCCACATGCCCTGTGCACGAACGGTTCGCGACACGGTTCGGTGTTAAACTGATGCCGGAGTTCTACGAGCGATTCAGAGATGGGTGGGAGCGAGCCCTTGATGTTACCCAACTCATCTTGGTTCCCATCGTGTTCGCAAGTACAGAGATTTCGAAGATCCAGTCAGTACTCGCTCACGACGGCGTCCATATCGGGTTCACGTTCGGACTCCCGATCTCGGTTGGAACGGTCTGGCAATTCGTGAGCCCGCCCAACAGTGGGTTGAACGTCTATCTCGGCGTCCCTGTAGGGAGACAGCCTGCGGTGTTGGTCCCCGTGTTTGCCTTGCTCGTGGTGAAAGCAGCACTCGCTGCTGGCTACTTCGGGAGTATCAAAACCCATCTCGAGACAGGAGAGTACGACTTTTTCGCAAGTGCTCGGTCCCATTTTGTGCCGTTTTTCGTCCTCACGGTCGTCCCATTCTTGGCCTTACTCCCGTTCGAAGTGGGAATTGGTCTCAACGCGACTGACCTCCCAACGAATCTGGCCGCCATCGTTGCAGTGTTGATCGTCCTCTTTTTCATCGCGGTGTATCTGTTGTACGCGACGCCGTACCTCGTCGTCCTCCGAGACACCAGTCTTCTTGAGGCAATCAGAGGGTCTGTCTCGTTTGCCATTCGAGGTGGTCCGTATCTGTGGTACTTCCTCGGATATGGCTTCTTTGTGCTCATTATCTCGGTATTCGCTTCGGCGTTCGTGGTCAATGTCCCAGGGATTGGGCTCGTAGTTGGTATCATCGGTGGCGGTCTACTCGGGCTCGCATTGAACATCACAACGATGCGCTTTGTTGCGGATATCGACCCTGAATCCCCAGATATTGGAACGTGGGAGGATTCTGAATCTGGAACTGCTCAGAAGGGTTTCGAGAAGTAGTCGTTGGTTGTGTGAGTGGCTACGATGAGGCCGTTTAGCCTCTAGGCGGGTGCCGAAGCGAGCAGTCGTGTATTTCAATTCGCTCTGGCAACCCCACTCTCTCACAGACGGGGCACTCTACCAACGTCGTCGTCAACTCCTCACAGGACTTCAACGCTGCATACAGATGCGCTTGCACGTCGGGCTCGGTAGTTCGCGTCAGCGCTTGTGTGAGGTGCATCTGTAACTCTTCGCGGGCGCTCATGCGTGGGT
>NZ_LOPV01000064.1 GCF_001469865.1 Haloferax profundi | reverse complement strand
GGCTAGCGATACGGTACGCTCTTGTGTCGCGGTGTGCGTAGTTGACATTGGCTTTCTCGGACCTGAGAAGCCACCGGTCACGTGTCTCTAGCACGTGGCCTTTCTGCGAAAGACGAACCCGATGCTTCTCAGTTACAACTACGCTCTTGATCCTCTTAATACTATGCAAATTGCCCAGTTAGTTTGCACATCTACAACACCATTCTTTATAGCACAAGCATATCAATCACAGATAATGAGCTCCTCAAACCTCACTGGGACAGACAAAGCAATTTTGGATGTACTCAAACGCGGGCGGGAATCAGATGGCCCCTGGGGTATTGCGACGAAAGGCTATCTCGTCGATGAGACTGGATACTCACGCAACAGTGTGTATAACCGCCTCGAAGTGCTCGAAGCTCGTGGCTTCGTGAAACTGATCCATGAATCAACCCGGCTCTTCAAGTTCGTGAGTGATCCACGCGAAGAGTGAGGAGAGAGCTCAGCTACTACAATTCGGAGGCATCAACGTCTCCAGATAGATAGCCGAGGCCTTTGTCTGAGATTTCGTATTTGCCTCGTTCAACGCGTGTTACGAGCCCTTTTTCGACGAATTCTGACAACCGTCTGTTCACATGTGAACGATCGAATCCAGCG
The DNA here is from genome assembly GCF_001469865.1 of Haloferax profundi. Lineage (GTDB taxonomy): Archaea > Halobacteriota > Halobacteria > Halobacteriales > Haloferacaceae > Haloferax > Haloferax profundi. The sequence continues at coordinate 1,110 of NZ_LOPV01000064.1, read as the reverse complement.
TTGAATGCGATAACAGTAGGCGTTAACACGAGACCGGAATTACCCAGTATCTCAAGGATCTGGTCGTCGGTCGGCTTCATCCAGTCTCCCCGTTTGCGCATACAGGAATAATTCAGAACATCCTGTTAACAGAACCGATGTATTAGATAATAATCACTAATATGTAGACTATAGTCACCACTTAGTGATTAATTTGAAGTAGTTGGCCTGAGTTGAGTAATCTAACGACTCACTGGATCACCTGGTTCCCTCAGAAAGGACCCGTGTTGTAGCACGGATCCGGTGCGGTCAGTTCAAGCCAAACCGCATGTCACCGAACACACCACCCACGCAAAAAGGTCTCGTCGCACAGCCACCCCTTTCCACGGAGGGCCACGAATGACCGACAACTCCATCGAGGACCTCGCCGCCCGGATTGATGACCTCGAAGACCGCGTTGATTCCCTCGAAACCGACAACCAACAACTCGAAGAGACAGTCGAAGCCCAAGCAGCAATCATTGATTCCCAACGAGAACAACTCACCCAATACGAGGACCGTGTTCAGGAACTCGAAACCAAACTGGCCTCGGCAACGGACCACCGCAAGCATCTCCAACAGCGCTTGCACGCGTTGGAGTCAACCGACAACACGACCACCGAGGATAACGAACCCACGTCCCCACTCCACCAACTCATCCGCCTTCCCTCGAAAGCAGTCTCTAAACTCACGGCCAACCAAGAACGCGCTCGCTTCATCGCCAAGGACATCAAAGAATACGCGACGAAAGTCCCCGCTGGCTTCGCACTCGATTCGAGCACGATTCGCACTGTCCTGCATGCAAAGGAAGGCCGAACACCCCACACTCAGACGGTCACTCGCGTCATGGACTTTCTCGATGACCTCGGGAAGGAGGCAGTGAAGATTGTGAAACGCCGAGGGACCAAGCGCGTTATCTTCTCTGAGCACGCTGTGTCGGAACTCGCAAGGACGTCACCCCAGTCCTCGCGTAGTATCACAGACGTTGTGATGGGGTGGCGACAGTGAGGGTGTGATAGACCGCGGATAGTCGTACACTCCACCAAAGGTCGTCGACACCCAACGCGGTTGAAGACGGTCTAACTAGCAGCA
>NZ_LOPV01000063.1 GCF_001469865.1 Haloferax profundi | reverse complement strand
CACTGGAGAAAGCCCCTTCGTGGATAGGAGTAGTGAGAGTGAATGAAACGAGTTCGAGGTGGCAAGTCGAACGAGGCAAATCACAACGGGTGTGATTGATAACCTTCTGGTTAGCGGTTAAGCGACAAAAGACTATGTGTTCACAGTTCGGGAGTGAGTCACCGGATAGCTGGTTTGATGTACTAGGTTGGAAGCAGCGTTTTCAGACTTGACTCATCAGGTGGGTTTTATTTATACATATACCAACAGAAAATCATGAAGCGAAGTTGCAGCCGTCGCTCACTCTTGAGAGGTGGGGCGGCACTTGGGGTCGGGGCTACGTGCCTCATCGGGTCTTCACGGCGGGCAGCAGGCGCCGAGACTGTGAAAGTGACCGGTCAGGTAGTCGCCGAAAGTGGTGCAAACTGTGTCAACGATGAGATAAATCTCAGAGGAGGTGAGTTCTTCGGGAACACGAGATCCACTGACAACGGCTACTTCGAGATCGAGGTTCCCGAGAACAACCGGTATGAGATAGCCTACTACAAGGGCGAATCAGGAAACGATTTTGCAGCCATCAAGAACGGTGCACCCCACATCTACACTCTTGGCGAACACTTTGTCGGTGAAAGCGAGACAGACTTGGGGACGCTTACGCTCCCGCAGGCACACATCGTAGACTTTCGGATTCTTGATCAGGAAGGTGAGCCGGTTCGTACTGCAGATCCAGGCTACCGATTCGATGGCTACGGCGACAACCCCCGCCGAACAACGTTGAATGCAGATGGGTATACTGTTATTGAAGGTGCGTCGTTCACGGGCGCAGAGTTCGCAGAGTACGTCACCTGCAGTGTTAATCGAAATTACACCAAGACGGTCAACGTGAACGGCCCGGTAGAAGTAACGGCGACGGTCAAGTCATCGGGTGTCTCGTGGGATATCTCTGAAAGTGAGACAGCGCAGACAAACACAGCAACTCCCACCAAGACGCCGACAGCCACTCCTACCGAGACACCTCAGGAAACGGCGACTCCCACAAAGACGCCGGCGACAACTACAACAGCAGTTCCTCAAACGCGGACTGCAGAGACGGCAGCACCTACAACGACACCGAACACAACCACACCCACAGAAGAACCACCTTCCCGTGGGTTCTTTTCGAACGGTGTCGGCGAAGATGAGGCGATGGCGTTCATGAATGACCCATTTTCACTCACCCTTGGAGGGTTCGCACTCTCTGTTGGTGGAATTATTCATCAACTCCTGCGAGGGCAATAGTATGGCACGTGGAAAACCTGGCATCTGGAGCTCGCTGCTCGGGATTCCTTTCATCGCTGCCGGTGCTTGGCTGTATTTTGGGCAACTCGAATACCCGCCAGTCGTTGGGCTTCCGTTCGTCTCATTTGGGGCTTTCATCATCGCCATTGGCGTCTATGTGCACGTGGTCTCTCCTAGCAAACCTCGGATGGGAGACGGTGAAGATATCATCGCGAGTCGTCACCCGACTCAACGGGTCGCTCGGGTGAAGATTGTATTAGGAATGCCTCTACTTGCAGCCACTGTGTATCTCCTCTACTTCACGCGTGTTCCCTATGTGTACCCAACGGTGGCACTCGTCCTCGGGTTGTATCTCTTCTCGGTTGGCCTCCGAACCTACTGGACGAATTCGTTGACGACATACTTCGTGACCAGTAACCGGATCATCAAAGAGTATCGACTGCTCTCACTCAGCCGCCAGGAGATCCCTCGTGAAAAAATCCGTGCCGTGAAAGAAAGCAAGTCCGTCACTGAGACGCTTGTCGGGCTAGGGAATGTCCACGTCGCCAGTGGGAGTGGGCGTTCGCTCGAGATTGGCATGCAGAACATGGAAAAGAGCGAGGCTTTCGCCGATGAAATCAGAGACCTTGTCTCGACGGCGAACAGTTCCTGATACGTTTTCTGTCGACTTTCGGCCACTGCAGAAACACGCAAAGTGACTCCTGTACCTACTTTACTATTTCAAAAGATTCGAAGCAGGATTGCACGGGTCACCTGCCCCGGGGTTGTTGACTGTCCTGTAGCCCCGTCTCCCAACAGAGAACGTTAGGGGCGTGGCAAGGGTGGGCTTTCTTCTTGATT
>NZ_LOPV01000062.1 GCF_001469865.1 Haloferax profundi | reverse complement strand
GGACACAATTCCGGTTCGACTGTCTCGACAACCCCGAACGGTGCAACAACAGATAACGGGTGGCGGGTACACCATCGACTATGACGCTCACCGCCGCCCAACAGAAAATCGAGGTTGCCATCCGGTCGATCTGTGAGGATAACAAGTTCGCCACGGTGGAGGATATCACGAATCGAGTGCCCCTGTCGAGGCAGGCGGTACTCGACAACGTCGATATCGTCGCCGCCGAACACGACTATATCCAGTACAAACACGTCGGCGAGGCAAAGGTGTACTACGTGACCGATTTCAAACTGGAGCCCATCCGAACCAACGACACCGACGCCGTGGTCCGTCTCGAAAGCGATACTGATGCGGACTATGCGGAGGTTCGAACAGCTCCAAAGTACAGCGAGTTCGACTTCGGAGTCCACTGGTACGACTACAAACTAAACGAGATTGAGAACCACGTCCCGACTGACACTGAACTGGGGCAGGTAATGAGTCGGTACGCGACTACGCCAGTCACTCTCAAATTTTACTCAACGTGAGGTGTGGTTGTGGGAGGATCAACACGCATAACAGAATGGTCGGTGTGCGACCCTCTGGATTTACAACGGAAACCTGCGCTCACTCATCTATCAACCACCTCGTTTCGTATGCTCTCTTTTGCTCAAGAAACCGATAGACAGTGGGCCGGAAAGCAAACGAAATGTACTCTCACTTTGAGTCGTGACAAAAACGAAAATCGTACCCGATGAGAGAAACTACCACTCTAATTAACCGACTTCGAGAGCTCAGCACCGGCCTTGAATTTGACTTCGTTCTTACCTGCAATCTTGATCTCCTTGCCGGTCTGTGGATTTCGACCCGTCCGCGCAGACCGCTTGGAGATACTGAACGTCCCAAACTCGCCTAAGGTGACAGTATCGCCGATGACCAACGCGTTGGCCGTTACAGTGACAAATGCATCGAGTGCTCGTTTCGCGTCAGCTTTCGAGAGCCCGCTGTCAGCGTCACGTCTTTTGGGTTCGCGTGTCAGTTGCTCTGCATCGACCACGATATCACCATCACGACACCGGTAACTGGACGGATTCCGACGCTCGTCACCCACTCCCGGAATCAGGTCGAGGGCGGTCGCAAACTTCGGGCACGGCTCGAAGCTAACCGACGAACGGATTGTGGAATCGTTTCGTCCCGTCCGTGCAGACCGCTTCGAGATGCTGAACATCCCAAAACCGACCACTGTGACACTCTTGCCCGCTATGAGCGCCTTCGTCGTCGTAGAAAGCAGAGAGTTCACTGCCCTTTTTGCATCGGCCTTTGAGAGACCGGACTCGGCTGCGATCGCCTCGATCAGTTCTGGCTTGCTCGTTGCCACAGCTGTTCCTGACATGCCTGTCAGTCCGAGCCCAACCAAAAGAGCTGCAGTACCACTCTTTCGGAGCACGTCCCGGCGCGAGAGCGTCTTTCGTTGTGTGTTATCAATACTCATGAATGAATGCATTCTAGGAGCACTGGCAAAATCATAAGTATATCTGAATTTCAGGCTACACGATATTCTAAAAGCTGAATTCGTTGGAAGTCCAGCTGTGACGGCTTCCGTAGTGCGACTCAAGCACCCTGGCGAGCGTCGCAATCCGGCCCTCACGTTCGTTGGCGCACCCTTCATCGTGCTTGCGCTGTTCCATCGCAAGTAGTGACAGGCTGACTCGCGACTACAAATCTTAGAACACACTCACCGCACGACGTAACCACAAATGCCAAGGCTCCAATGAGAGTTACAGAACATGACTTAAAATCTAGAAATTCAACAGATATTAGCGTCTAAAACACAGTTTTGCCGACCAATAGAGTTTAATTCTAGTTCAAAGTTGAGATAGTCAGGAATTGGGCCAACTCGGCACAATCAACAAGCAATCTACATGTTCAATGAAGAAGATAGATCAAACAATACTGTATCCAATTCAAATCAAAAGTCGTCTCGATTTGTTTCGCCTCGTCGTATCGTCGCGATGACTGCGCTCCTAAGTGTAGTCTTCCTTGTACAGCCGGTTGCAGCCCAAGGAGTTGTCTGCAGTGCAAGCAAGCTTCCACAACTCATCGAGGGCTTCTTCCAACTAACGACGGGCCTCGGCCTCATCGGATTCGTCGTCGTCTGGCAAGGAGACTCTCTGTTCGAGGTATTTGCGACGAACCACGAGCAGAAGGCCAAAATCAAAGAACACAAGCGAGCGGCGCTGAAGGCCTTAATCACCCTGCTTGTACTCGGCCCACTGTACACCGTTGCTGGGTCGCTGATGGGACTGCCACTCGCTGAGTGTGTTGACCTCGCGCCCTGGTAATCTGAGGGTTACCTCTGCGGTCCCTCATGCGCACTAACGTGTGGTCTGTCGTGATTGCATGCCTCCTCGTCACGAGCGGGGTCACCGGTCTCGTTACGGCAACGCCACCACGCCCGGGGACAGAAGACAACGGCCTGGCCGAGAACGAGTCGGCGACGTTGTGGTCTCGTGACTCAGACGAGTACATGAACGAGACAACGTATCGCCAACGCTTTGGCGAGAATCGAACTCCCATCCAGCAACTCGCCAATGGGACAGACATCACGTTCACTCGCCCACCGGCGACTGCTGCGACGTGGACACGCAACGACTTCCGTGACCTGAACGCAGGCAATGCACAGACGTCGGTGTACCCAGAACACGCGTCTCTCGAAGATGGTGTCCTCATCGACGATGCACACGCGACGCTGTTCGCTGTCCATCCGTCGACACGAGGCCATCTGGAGGCAGGTGAGACGCCGCTGTACGTCGCACCCAACGGAAGTCTCCGCGGGTTTGTCGACTACCGTGTTCGTGTTCCAAATGGGAGTCAGTCTATCAGCTCGTCTGTTACGTGGTCACTCGTTGATGACGAAATCACAGAGGTTCGGCTGAAATCGGGTGAAGAGGTTATCGCCCGTTCAGGTGGAAGTCATACACCTGAACTCGAGTACCAACTCGACGAAACGTGGAGTACGACGCTCACCCTCGAAGCCGACATCGAAGTCCGACTCAAGAAGACGACAGAAACCTCGATTGGAAACCTGACTGAGACGGCGGTTACGTATCCGACTGAGGCGATTACCGTCTCTGATTCGGTCGATATCGAGGTGTACAACCTGCGAGCATACTCCTACTACGCGGCGTATCCCGATGGTGACACTGGGGTGGCAATCTTCCAGTCTCGGCCGTGGCAGGGCTACACTCTCACCGAGGATGGTGGGTCGACCGTTCGCGGAGTCTGGCGCTTCTATACGGCTCGTGACCCACGATGGGATACACTCGTTCGAGCGACTGAGGCGAACGAGACCGAAATCCAGTCGGACGCACTCCCCGTCTATGTCCACGCGTACCCTTCGAGAATTGGCCCACGGGCTCAGCCGATTCGTAATGGACCGACGATACTCGACTCGTGGGGCAGAGAGCGCACGAGTCCACTACCCACGATTCCAGACACCGTCTCTGTTGAAGTCGTCGAGCAGTCGTACACGCCCACGTACGGATTGGCTGTTCGGACAGACGAGGTTGACCGCGACGCACTCCGTGTGTCAGGCATCGTCCGCGGCGTCAACGCGACCCCCGTCGTCTCAGATGTGG
>NZ_LOPV01000061.1 GCF_001469865.1 Haloferax profundi | reverse complement strand
GAGCGTGACCTCCGTGAAAGCCGGCTCACTGCCGACGTGATCAATCAGACGAACGACCAGGCGACCATCCGTATCGAGCTTCGAGACAACGAGACTGGCTCCCCAATCGACCTCACTGCCGATGGTCGCCAGGCATCACTCAATGGAGAGTCGGGTGGGGGATACATCGAGTTCAACGACCAGCGTGTTCGGACGAATGAATCCGGTGTCGTGGTCGTGACCGTCGACCAACCCGGAATCTACACCGCACGCTATCACCCTGGAACGTGGCTTGTCGCAAATCCAGCGTACGTGTCTGACACGGCGACCGTACGGTGGCATCCACTTGGAACGCTCGAAGGATGGTTTGGATTACTCGTCGAGGTCGGCTGGCAGTTCATTCCATTCGTCGTGATGCTCTATGCTGGCACGCGCGTCCTTCGATTCTTCGGTCCGAGAGATGATTCTGAACGATATCCATGAAACACAATCAATCATATTTCAATAGACGTACCGTCCTCCGAACAGCAGCAGGTCTCTCACTCGTTGGTCTTACTGGCTGTCTCAACGGCAGTGGTGAGTCTGGTGGTGGGACCACCACCGCGAATGACGATTCCGATGGTCACAGTGTCCTGAGTCGAGTCGCTGTCGAGGGCACCGCACTTGTTGTCGAACTCGGGTCTGGGGCTGACGTAGAGCGCGTCAATCTCATCCGGCCGAATGGCGAGCTATTTGGAAAACGTGAGGTTGCGGCCGGTGTTCGACAGGTTTCGTTCGAGATTGGGACTACATATGACCCTGGTGAGTTTCGGGTTATCGCGGTTCAGGGCGAGGATACAGTCGCCGAGACGAGTGTGGAGATTCAGCCTGAACTCGAGATTGTGGATGTTGGTCTCTTCAGGAACAATCCCGACAAGCCGTGGGATGAGGTCTATGGAGAGAGTGAGACTAATCGTAGAAAAGATAGTGAGGCGTTTGTTTCAGTCCACAATTCTGGAACTGGTCCAGACGCGACAGTCTCACTTCGTTTCTCGGGGGATGTGCCAAATCCGGTTGATAACCCACGAAATGGGGGGATCTATGAGACTGATGAAATAGTCATCCCGGCCGGCAAGACTAGAGATGTGTACAGTAACTCTCGGCCATTTAGTGCACAGACCGGCGACGATGGTATGGGTTGTAGTGTGGACACGACCACTGGTGAGTTCTCTGTCTATGTTGAACCTCGAGTTTCTGGCAGCGAGACTTCGGAGACTTACGATGTCGAATACTCCGGCTCGGAGACAATGACCGATTGTGAGGTCAAAATCAGTGGTATCTGACCATGGTTGACCTGATTGACGTCGTTTTAGAGGGTTTCAAAGAAGCACTTGAGTGGCTCACTGATTCGTTCACTGATGGAATCGAAACCGGTTACAATACACTCTCGACTGAGCTATTCGGAACACCCACTCCAGAGACGAACGGTGCGTTTGTGTTCGGTACCCCAGTCAACAGTCCTTGGATTCAGATTCGAGAAGCGCTTGTTGGTGGCGAAATCATGCTCATCGCATTATTGCTGCTCGTAATGAGTGTCCAGGGTCGACACGTAATTCGTATTTTCAACATGGGGAGTACGTATGAGGCCCGTAAGACAAAGAAGAATGCCTGGGCTGGTGCTGTTTTCATCATCTCATGGTACTGGGTTGGCACCATCTCTCTGTACCTTGTAGACGGATTTGCCATCGCCCTCGTTCCATCTCTTACTAGCCTGTCAAGGGTTTTAGATGGGTTCCTGGGAGTGACAATCTCCAACCCCATACTAGGCCTCCTACTCGCAGCACTCGGTGGAATCTCAATGTGGGCAATCGAGGCGCTCTTCTTCATCCGCGAAATCTTGCTGTACGTCTACGTCTACGGGATGCCGATTGCCATCGCACTCGGATACGGAAACATCCCTGTCCTCTCTGATATCGCAATCGGGTTCGCAAAACGATTCGTTCCCCTAGTTGTCCTCCCACTCCCAGCAGCAGTCGTGTTCAAAGGCTACGACCTGCTGTTCGCCAGTGGAACGTTCTCGCCAGCAACTGCCTTCCTCCAATACCTCGTTGCCGTCTCTCTCCCCGTCATCGCACTCTACCTGACGTGGAAGACGTTCTCCTACGCAACCCCGCTAACTGCGAAGGCCATTGGATCGGCTAGCAGAGGCGCTGTCGTCGTTGGAAGCGTCGCCGCGGGTGCCTACGTCGGTGGTGCAGGCGTCGCAACGACCGCCGCTCGATGGGGGCCGAAAGCCGCCGCCGGTCAGATAATCGCACAGAAAGCCGCCGCACGGACTGCAGGCGACTCAGACGAACACTCGGCCTCGTATCGCCGTACCGAGAACGACCCACACAACTACAACCGTTAATTCATCATGTCGACTGATTCAGACGCTGCAAAACGCCGTATCATGGACGAGTTCGGAGAGGAAAGCCGCATTCCATTCCTCAATATCGAGGAGGGAGATGTTGGCGTTCTCATCGGGTTCCCACTACTCGGGCTGTTCATTGCTGGCCTCACTGGAATTGACTCGCTCGCACTCCCATTCATCGCAGGTGGATTCGGACTGGGTGCCGCTGTCGTCTACGTCGCCCCAGACCACCTCACTGCATGGGCATGGACGAAAGACGTGTATCGGTTCGCAAAGCGACCACGTCGGACGTTCAGTGCGGCGGAATCGGAGGACAGTTCCGTTCGCAACGAGGGTGGCCTCGCGAACTACACCCCATTCAAGCCAGATGAACGAACACAAGAGCTCACGAACATCAAGCGAGCGTGGCCCGGTGCGGGCGCGATCCAACGCTCGGACGGTGTGATGGAGGCGTTCATCGAAGTCAACCCAGGGAACATGGATTTCGCCATGTCAGATGACTGGGCGAGTCTCCAAGACGCAGGCGCGGAGTTCGCGAACAAAGAACTCAACTCGAAGCTCAAATTCCACGCAACGACGCGATCGTTCCCGGTTGAGCAACTCACCGAAAACATCGAACAGCGCCTTTCGGATGAAGACGTCACGCAGAATCCTGTCTTCCGCGAACTCCTCGAAGAGTACAAAGAGACACGCCCGCGGGCGATGCGAAACCGTGGAACCCAACAGATTCGCTTCTTTATCGGCGTTGAGGCCTCACCGTTGGAAGTCTATGACCGCTTCCGGGATGAACGAACTCCCGCAGAGAAACTAACCCAAATACCCGTCATCGGAATCCTGTTCAACCCGTTCGTCACACGCCGTGAAGACCTCTCAGAGGCCGAAGAGCGTGCGCGGATGTTCGAGAGACTTGATACTCGAATCGCAAACATCGATTCTGGATTCATCCAACAAGCATCGGGGTGGTCTGCTCGTCGACTCAGCACGGTCGAGTTGTTCGTGTTGACGATGGACTTCTGGAACGGCCACGAACACGACTACGACGACCCACAACGAGTCATCCGCGACCAGCCTATCATCGGAAACTCGCGGCGAGAGGATGGTGTCGATGCGTAATCTCACCCTCCAAATAGAGAGTGGACTCGTCACCCAACTTCTCGAGTGGCTTCAACAACCGACGTCACCCGAAGGTGCTGCACTCTACGCTGCAGGTGTGTTTACACTCGTTCTCCTTGGCATCGCCGCATGGAAACGCCGTACCACCAAAGAAGAACCTGAAGTCGACTTCTCGGACGTCCTTGATGAGGAAACGATCCAGACAGGACACACTGAGGGTCGACTCCTCGACGACGTTGCCGAATCACACAAAACGACGATTGCACCTGCGGCCATCGAATGGGAGACCCGTGCAGCACGCGTTGGCGAGCAGTGGACGTCGACACTCTACATCACTGACTACCCTGACTACCCGAATGATGGCTACCTGAGCGACCTCTTCCAGCTGACTGACGTCGAGTTCGACCTTACTGCGCATATCCGGCCGAAGAATCAGATGCGGGCTCGAAACGAACTCCAAGAGATCGCTGATGATCTCCAGGTGGATGCCGACCTCGAAAAGAGCGTTCGTAGTGGCTACCTCCAACAGCGGGCAAACCAAGCTGCAGCGACGTACAATGCTGTCGAGAGCGGGACGCGTGTCTTCGACCAGTCGTTGTTTGTCACTGTCCGCGCCGACACCAAGAATGAACTTCGTACTGCCGTCCAGGGCGTCAAAAGCGCGCTTCGGGATGAGCCAGCCAGTCTGACACCGAAAACTGCGATTTGCAAACAAGACCTCGCAATCCAATCAGCAGCACCAATCGGCAAGGACGTACTGGGCCGGAAGTCAATCGCACTCGGCGGTGCTGTTGGAGCGCTGCTTGCCTCGCCACACAACGCAACGATTCTCGAAGAAGGAGGCGTCGAGTTCGGTATCCACAAAGACACTCATAGTCCAGTGGTCATCGACCCGTTTGCCCGAGATAACGGCTATGCAATGTTCACAGTCGGCGATACTGGCTCTGGGAAGTCCTTTGGGTCGAAGCAGAACTTCATCCGCTCTATCGAACAGAGCAAAGACCGGATTGGCATCATCCTCGAACCACTCAACAACTGGGCTGGTGTCGCCGAAGCACTCAACGCCAAACGAATCACGGTTGGTGGGACACTCGGACTGAATCCCTTAGAGATTCGCCAGACCCCCGAACACGTCCAGCGAGCCATGGGTGAGGACGCAAGCCCGTTCAACGAGAAACTCGACGACGCGATGAGCTTCCTTACGAACTACTTCGCTCTCCGTGGCATCTCACTCGGCGACCGACGAACCACGCTCGAACTCGGACTCCAACAGGCATACGAACGCCAGGGAATCACCGACGAAATCACCACCCACGGTAATCCGAGTCCGACGATCCGCGATATGATGGACGTCTTCGAAGAGATGGTTGAGTCTCCACAGGCGTTCGTCGTTCGTACGAATGCCGAAGCACGGAAACTCCGTGAGGATGCGACGTGGCTCCTTGGGCAACTTCGACTGTTCGAAGAGGGTGGTCGATACGCAAATCTGGGTAGAGCATCTGAGTTCAACATTCGCGATGAGAAGGTCATCTACCTCGACTTAGCCCAGCAAGAAGGCAGCGTCAGCAGTAGCACGGCACTGACGATGCAACTTCTCATCTCCCTCGTCTACGAGCGTGCCAAAGAGACTGACAAGGAGGTTGTGTTCGTCATCGACGAAGCGCGGTATATCATGCAGGACGCTGCGAGTCTGGCGTTCTTGGAGACGGTATTCCGTCACCACCGACACCACGATCTCTCAATTCGATTGGTCACACAGACGGTCGACGAGTTCTTCGAACACGCTGAGTCCGAAGCCATTCTCGACCAGTGTGCAGTCAAGCAGTTCCACCATCTCGACG
>NZ_LOPV01000060.1 GCF_001469865.1 Haloferax profundi | reverse complement strand
GCATGGACGAAACGTGGGCCAAAGAATTCGGGCTGAATTACGCCCAGATGCGGTTCGTCCAAGATGCGATTCCTGGGAACGAGGATGCGGGGTACTCCGAAGCGCTCGTCGGTGTCGACGGCGAGTGGCGTGGGATTCGGGTTGAGGCGATGCCCAAGGAGAAACAGGTTATCGACTTCGACCCGACTGAATCGGTTGGTGCGTTGTTACTGGGGGCTAGCGACAACACCACTCAGACATACAGGCATTCTTAACCTGACACGTACGGCATGACACAGACAGACGGTGAGTTCAGCATGACACCTTCACAACCATCCAGATCTCCAGGAAGCACTTGATACGCTTGATGACGAAATCCCAGTCGCGACGATTTCGGATACTGTCGCAAACAGAGAAGCCGTTGTTGGTGGGCATCTCGATCGCGGGGAAGCACAGGCGTTCGCCCTCGCCGACGCACACGACGGTCGACTGCTGACAGACGACGGAGATGCCCGATTGTTTGCGAAAGGCCAAGGCGTGACCGTTGTCGGGTCGGTTGCGGTTCTGTTGGCTGCAATCGATGCTGGGAAAATCGATGAAGCGACTGCTGACGAGTGGCTATCGACGTGGATCGATGAGATTAGCTACTACGTCCCGTGTCGAACGATTTCGGAGTATCGATGACGGGCTTGCTCGGAGTTCGAAACGCCTGATGCACAGTCGCCTGATGAGGTGTCCCGGGTGGGTGCGAGCCGTGAGAAGTCCGTAGAGGAGATTTGGGAGGCGGTGTCTGAGTGGAAGACGCTCGAAGAGCGTGCGGCGTTGTTGGATGCGGCGCGTCGCGATGAGTTGTCGGGTGGGGGCGCTGGAAGCGTCAATATCTGAGGGAGAATCGGACGGCACCGGGAGTATCGATAGTGATGTATTGGAGCGAATTGGTCGACGGTTGCGTGGAAGTGCTCGGTTTTCCAGTGTTGAGTATCGACCTTCGTATTCACCGAATGCTGTGGGGGCCGATTTTGACACTGGGTATTTTCCGGCGGATATAGAGAGTGCGTATCTTCGTATTCGTTGGTTTGTGACGGACGATTTCAGCGTGCACTATTCTGAGCAATATCGTGATGGGAGACCGTGCTCGGCCGTGGTGAAAAAAGAAGAGTCTACTGAACCAGGAGAAGAAATGGAGAATGTGAAATTTTGGGGAGGAGACGGGTAGTTTATAGCATTACGTTATTGTCGTTCGAAGTCGTTGTCGGGGGAATGTTAACAGTTTTCGAAACTGTTGCACCCGCTTCGGTCGTGAATTCAAACGTCGCTGTTTGACCAGGCTCAAGCGGTTTGAACACATCTGACGACCAAGCATCCGGATCGGCAGTTCCACCAGTATCAACTGCTTCAGGGTTGAGGTTAACACTAATTTTTGCACGATCTGAGCTATCTGAAAGGATATCATTACTTGCGCCATCAATTGAATCGATAGTAACTGCCTTGTCAGATAGTACGATCTGCTCTGCCCCTTCAGGACCAAGGTAATTGAGAGTCACCTTGTCCATTTGGATACTACCAGCACCGGGGTCCTTCTTTACTATGAAGTTGATGTCTTCAACGCCGGTGAATTCGGAACCACCCGTTGTGTAGCGAGGGTCACCGGTACTCCCATCAGTAGCATCCGCGTCCGTATCGTACTCGTTTATACCCGATCCATAGATACTAATCACATTGAGTCGATCGGTGACCTGTGCGCTACTTTGCTGTCCTGTATCCTGTGCTTGATCTTGAAGAACACCAGCCGTGTCGACGAGGACACCAGCAGCTATCGCAGCAACTAGTACCATCGCGATAAACACGATGAGCGTTCCAATCCCAACCTGAGCGCGACGAGACTGACTGATGAACTTGGCAGCGTCCATTAGAGCGACACCGTC
>NZ_LOPV01000059.1 GCF_001469865.1 Haloferax profundi | reverse complement strand
ATCACTGATCGTAGGTGGCAGCGTGATGGTCTTAGTCACTGTTGCTCCCGCTTCAGTCGTGAACTCGATTGTGACCTCTTCACCGGCCCCAAGTGGGTCAAGGTAGTTGGCTTGGGAGTCTGGAGCACTTGAATCGTACGTTGGATTAAGTGTCAGCGTCACGAGCGTCCGCTCACTGCTATCAGATAAAACGGCTGCATCTCCATCAGAGTCAGCTATTGCTGTCAGCTCAGCCTGTCCCGAACTGCCAATCTTAATCTGGCTGGCCCCAGTCGGTCCGAGCCAGTTCACAGTCGTCTCATCAATCTGGATATTACCAGCCCCAGGAGATTTCATGACGATGAAATTGATCGTCTGGGCGCCGGTACCAGCACCGCTACTACTGAAGTCGTAAAGATCATCACCGTCAGACGTCCCGACTGCTTCGTAAGTCGAAACTTCGGCGTAGCTACTGATGATTTGAAGTCTGTCCGTGACCTGCGCGCTACTCTGTTGACCAGTGTCTTGTGCCTGATCTTGCAAGAATCCAGCAGTGTTGACGAGGACCCCTGCAGCTATTGCAGCGACTAGTACCATCGCGATGAACACGATGAGTGTGCCGATACCAACTTGGCCGCGGTCGGTTTTGTTAGTTATGTTTATCATTGTCTTAATTTTCACAGTGAGACTACGCCCCCAGTCTCGATGGTTGGTGGAACCGTGATCGTTTTCGTCACTGTCGCACCAGCTTCAGTGGTAAATTCGACCGTGACGTCGGAGCCAGCGGGGATGACATCCAATCCGTTCGCTGGGTTACCGCTGTCTGCGTCAGGATTCAGCGTGATTTCGACGCGCGAACGCTCGCTACTGTCCGAGAGGATATTTGGATCTCCATCAGAATCAGCGATTTCGTATATTTGTACGTCCCCTCCATCAGTAACGGAGCCCTCAGTGAGTTTGAGTTGTTCAGCGCCAGCATCGCCAATCCAATTAATTGTGACTTCCTCAATTTGGATATCGCCAGCGCCGGGCGCTTTCATCACGATAAAGTTGAGCTTCTGGACAGCAGCAATGTTGTTACTGATAGTCCCATCACCGGCACTATCTGCTGCCGTGTTAGTGTCGTAGAATGCGTATAATGAACCACCAGCCGCAGTATCTGTATCTGCGATCTTCGTCTCACCATACACGCTCGTGATTTGGAGTCGATCTGTAACTTGTGCGCTACTCTGCTGTCCGGTTTCCTGCGCTTGATCTTGCAGGAACCCGGCAGTATCCACGAGTACACCAGCGGCGATAGCGGCGACGAGAACCATCGCGATAAACACGATGAGTGTCCCGATACCAACCTGACCGCGGTCTTCTTTGAGTAGTTTCAAATTCATTTGTTTACAGGCTGACTGTCGATTCGCCCTCGACAGTAGGCGGCATTGAGATTGTCTTCGTCACCGTTGCACCGGCCTCAGTCGTGAACTCGATTGTAACCTCCTGTCCAGGCTCAGGCGGAACGAGGTTTGTTGCAGAGTTGCCAGAGTCGTCAGCGGCCACTGGATCAAAAGCCAACGTAATCAGTGAGCGTTCACTGCTATCTGAGAGCACATAATCGCCGTTACCAGCAATCGTATCTATTGACACACTACTGCCAATATCATCACCATTCGAATCGGTGAGACCACTAGTGGTCAGTTTATGTTGTTCAGCACCCTCCGGGCCAATCCAGTTTATTGTTATTTCTTCCAATTGGATGTTGCCCGCTCCGGGTGATTTCATCACAATGAAATTTAATGTACTCGCCGCCGTGTAGACACCGGTCTCATCTGCGACACTACCGTCAGAGTTTGAGTCCGTAATATCACCACTGCCAATGTTGTAGATTTCGGACCCGTCAGCGTACGCACCACTATCGTCTGTAATGTCCTGTACATAATCTGTCTCAGCGTATACGCTGGTCACTTGGACGCGATCAGTCACCTGAGCACTACTCTGCTGCCCGGTTTCCTGCGCTTGATCCTGCAAGAACCCGGCTGTATCCACAAGCACGCCCGCAGCTATAGCAGCCACCAGGACCATCGCGATGAACA
>NZ_LOPV01000058.1 GCF_001469865.1 Haloferax profundi | reverse complement strand
GATTAGTGTCCCGATGCCCACCTGACCACGGTCGGCTTGGTTGTATTCGGATTTCATGGTTATTTTGGAGGTGTCCGTACCGGACACTGACTACCGATTGCGATACCCAGCTAATATCACTAACCCGCCAATTCTAAATGAATATAATTAGGGCCATACCGCTACGGATTTTGTATTCCGTCACATCCAAATTGTACGTAACAGTGTATTTTCCATAATATCATATTTGATAATCAACAGACATACTGATATGGCCTCAATTCCGAGTGCTGAACATACAGACCGCAATCATAAGCGGTGGCATCCAGATGAATTCGAACAACTCAGAGACGGCGTCGAATAGACTGCGTGACGTCCTGCGGACGGAGTTGCAACGGTTAGAGGACAAGTTACAGCGCATACCCACGCGTGCGTCGATGGCTGGACAGGGACAACTCGACCCGTCGGCGTACGTCGACGAGTACGGGTCGTGGGAATCTGCGTTAGAAGACGCCGGATTCAGCGCGGACCGACTTGATGCTGAGCGCTATCACGGCATTACCGACGAAACGTTCCGTATGAAAATCGACGAGCTCCTCGACGGCGACAGCGAGAGTAAAATCCGCGCGGAACTCCTCTTGGAACTCCGCCGTCTCGCCGTCGATTTGGACAAAACGCCGTCGGTCGGCGACCTCTCGACGTACGGGAAGTTTTCGCGTAACTCCTACAGAAGTCGGTGGGACGGGTGGTCTGATGCGGTTCAAGCTGCCGGTCTCGAACCGAACACCGGTGGGCAGGGGAACGCAGTCACGCGTGAGGAACTAAAGAGAGAGATACGCCGACTGGCAGACGAACTGGGTTGCCAACCGACGCAGCGTGATCTCCGAGAGCGAGGTGTCTACTCGCGTACGCCGTACTACCGCGAATTCGGAACATGGACCAATGCGTGTAACGCTGCCCTCGACGACTCGTGACGTGACCCTTTCCCCACATCGGATGTAGAGTGTGCGTATCTTCGTATTCGATGGTTTGTGACGGACGGTTTTAGCGTGAACTACCTGATTTAAGGAGAGAGTCCCGCCGTTTACGGCGGGCGTGAATCCGACAACAGGGACGCAACCGCAACGAATTTGCCGATTGGGGTCGTCTCTCGGGACAACTCAACGCGGAAAAGTGGAGGTGGATTGGCGTTCCTCCCGTCGGCATGGTCGATAACACACCATCGACCTGACTCACGTCAACTGACGCATCCGCCGAAAAGGCGGGCATCAAAAACGCGAGCCTCCCGCGCTTGAGCGTCACCAACGTGGCAGAGAGGTGACGCAGGTCGATGGCACGACCCGTGTTCGGACGCTCTGAAAGGGGCGTTCGAGGGCATCCCCCAACTCCCTCACGGGCGGTGGGGATGCACGGTGCAAGGAGATACCGCGTCCGTCTGGACGCCGAAGACGCCACATCCCTCACGGGACTCACGTACTGCGCACACACCGAGACACCCCGCGCAAGCGGGTGGATTTGCCCCCGTCGGACGGGTTGGAGTCCCACGCACCGTTTTGCATGGTGCGTCGGCCAACCCGCCCCCGAGCGCGGATGGGGAAACCTCGTCGTTTACGACGAGGAGGATGTCATCGTATCCTCGATTTGGATGTTTTCGACGGCTGGTTTCTCAGGGTGTTCTGGGTCGTAGTCCACGACAACAGACGCATACCACTTCCCTGATTTTTCTTCCTTGAGGCGGATTTCTTTGATTGTTCCGTCTTCGGGGAGTGGGCGGTGGTAGTCCACGTTCATCGTTCCGAGTTTCGAGAGTTCCAGAGTGGCGTGTTCGGTTCGGCCCGTGTTATCATCCACGTCAAAGCCTGATTGGTTGAACACGATACTGCGGTACTCTCGCGGGGATTTCCACTTGAGTTTCCCCACGTTGTAGCCTTTGGATTTGAGTGACTTGAGAACGCTGAGGCTTGAAAAGATGCGTCGAACAGCCATCTGCAAGCACTTCGAGTTCACGTCACTCCACGACTCCCACTTGCGTTTCCATGCAGGGAGTTTGTTCTGAAGTTGGGTGTACGTGGGTTTGTCGCCGGTTGGAGCAGAATCGTATATTCCGAGTGCATGGTTGTACACTTCCCGACAGATGTTGATGTGTCTGCGAGCCTCGCTCGCTACGTCATCAGTCGGGTACACTCGGTACTTGAACGTCTGCTCCACTACCAGTATAGTCGGGGGCGGGTCACTTGAATATCGGCTTTAAGTCGGGCGATTGTCGCATTCATCCACGGGTCGGGTGACCCGTGGAATTCTGCTCGTTACCGTTTAAGTGAGCGAATTCAATCGTTTTGGGACTAGATGTACCATCAGACTCGTCACCCAGACCGTCGACGAGTTCTTCGAACACGCTGAGTCCGAGACGATCTTAGAACAGTGTGCAGTCAAGCAGCTCCACCATCTTGATGGCATGGACGAAACGTGGGCCACGGAGTTCGGCCTGAATTACGCCCAGATGCGCTTCGTCCAAGATGCAATTCCCGGGAATGAGGATGCAGGGTACTCAGAAGCGCTCGTCGGCGTCGACGGTGAGTGGCGCGGCATTCGAGTTGAAGCGATGCCCAAAGAAAAGGAGGTCATCGACTTCGACCCAACGGAGTCGGTTGGTCGCTTACTACCGGGTGCAGACAATCGCACTGTCCGGACGTACAGGCGTTCTTAGTCTGTTTCGAACATTCCCCTATTCGACACACCAGCAACGCTAAGTCATTATCACAATAATGATTAGGTAGATAATGACCTTCTACAATCGGACCGCTGAACTGACGGCCTTGGAAGAAGGCTTCGAGACGGACGACCACTCGTTCGTTGTGGTATACGGCCGTCGACGTGTCGGGAAAACAGAATTGCTGAAGCAGTTTTGCAGTGAACATCCGCACGTTTACTATCTTGCTGCACAAGAAGCAGAACCACAGCAGCTCAACAAGTTTGTCACACAGGTCGCGACAGCGTTTGACGACCGAGTTCCGCGAATCGAAGGGTGGGATGAGGCGTTTGACTACCTCGGAGATTTACTCGAATCAGAGCCCCGTGTCATCGTAATCGATGAATTTCCGTACTTGATTGACTCCAACGATTCGATACTATCGTATCTGCAAGCGTTCGTTGACGAGCGCCTCAAGCAGACCGAAGCGATGCTCGTGCTGTGTGGTTCGAGTATTAGCGTCATGGAATCTGACGTTCTTGGTCACAAAAGTCCGCTCTACGGACGACGTACGCACCAACTTGACATCACTCCGTTCAATTTCCGAGATGCACGGTCAGTCATCGAATACGACGTTGAGGATGCAATTCGTTCGTACGCAGTCACCGGTGGAACACCGATGTATCTCACACTCTTTGAGTACTCACAATCACTCGCAGAGAACATCGAGTCGCAAGTACTCTCGCAGAATTCGCTATTGTACAATGAACCAGAGTTCTTACTGCGGACAGAGCTCCGCTCACCAGCTCGGTACCTGAGTATTCTCGAAGCAATTGCAACTGGGCACACAACACCGAATGAAATCGCTGGCATGACTGGGGTCAACCCAGGCCCGCTCTCAAAGTATCTACAGACACTTCGTCGCCTTCGTCTTATCGAGCGAGAAACACCAGTCACTGTTTCTTCAGCGCAATCAAAGCGGTCACTGTACAGGATTTCGGACGAATTCCTTCGGTTCTGGTTTCGGTACGTCGAGCCAAACCGCTCGAGCATCACTGAAATCCCTGAGGTGGTTCTCCAAGAAACAATCCTCCCAGACCTCCAAACGCACGTCTCGACGGTGTTTGAGCGAATCTGTCGTGAAGTCGTCTGGGAGGCGATTCGACGCAATGAGCTCGAGCCCTACGGCAGTGTCGGGCGATGGTGGTACGGAGAACACGAAATCGATATTGTCGGCCTGTCGCCGGCTGATGACCGGATCCTCTTCGCAGAATGCAAATGGACCTCGTCTCCAGTTGGGCAGTCGCTTGTCGAAGACCTCAAAGCAAAAACAGAAAACGTTCGCTGGGGGACTCCTGATCGGACTGAGCAATTTGCACTCTTTTCGAAGGGTGGTTTTACAGATGGACTCGCCGATGAACTGGATGAGTCGTGGACGCTGTTTGATTTACAGGAGATAGACCGCTTAACGGACACTTGATAATCGGAGCCCCTCCCGCCCTGACTCGTGGAACTGTCGCTGTTCTCTTTAGACAGTTGATTTGGATGCCGTGTAGCGACGTGTCAAATACTTTGTCAGGGCAGGATTCCAATCTCTCTCTGAAGGCTTCAGCAGAGCCAACCCAGGTGAGTACGACACCTGTTAAGAGATTTAGAGAGGTGTTACTGAAACCAATATCGTCCACCAGTGCTGCGGGTATCTCTTTCACACTCGGTCAATAGGTGTGTCATTGTCTCAGACCTGACGCAGGTACGGATTAATTCCAGACATGTTTCCGAGCCAATATCATAACTATATCTCAACCTGGAGACAGAGAGAATGGATGACACACAAGACCGAATTTTCAATGAACGAGTATCAAAAAGTGATGTCCATTTTGCTCTCTCGCGAGCGTTGGTGGACAAACAAAGAGATCATCGACGAGTACAATATGAATTCTGGGACCGTATCGGCAGCACTCTCGGAGTTCTACAACAAATTAAAAATCACAGAAAAGGACAAGAACGGTGTCCACCGCGTGCCATCTGATAAGTTACTCGCGGGATGGGCGTACGTCCACTACGGCTGGGACGCATTCAAACCACCAGAGGTCAAGGATAGTGCAGCAGACGCCTTAGCTAACAGAGAGAGCGAACGGGCCCGCCGTCTCGTGGAGTCATGTGAATCCGCAGAAGAGGTCTACGAGTTGCTGATTCGAGAAGGTGTGCAAATCGGATAGTGTGAATTTCCGTTGTCTGATTCACAGCCTCACACTAATGTGAATCAGCCAATCAACCGTCAGATACCGAATAGAGGTATATCCCAAGCGACCAACCACTACAGTATGTCTGCGTCTTTCCGAACAATTGCGGTTGTCGTTCTCGTGTTTATTGCAGGGTGTACCGGTGGTGGAGGCGGAACACTCGACACCGGTGGTGCACAACCAACGGACACAACACCCACAACGCAGCAAGCAACGACAACCCAATCAACTACGACCACGTCCGTCAACGGAACGCTTGAAGTCCACTTCATCAACGTTGGCCAGTCGGTGAGTACGCTTCTTATCGCACCAAATGGAGAGACGATGCTCATCGACTCTGGGGATTTCCGCGATGATGGTGAGCCAGTCCTCGCGTATCTCCAGGCCCACGATATCCAACGACTGGATTATCTCGTGACTTCACACGCAGACGCAGACCACATCGGTGGGAACGCAGCCGTCATCGAATACTACGAGACAGAGGCGAACGGTATCGGAGCCATCTACGACCCAGGTATCGCGTCGACGTCCCAAACCTACGCTGCGTACCTCGACGCCGTCGAACAGTATGAGGTCCCACTGTACCGGACGCAGGCAGGCGACCAGATCTCGATGGGACAGGTGAACTCAACTGTTCTGTCCCCACCTGAGGGCTACCTCGCGAGTGAAGACCGCAACGAGAACAGCATCGTCTTGATGACGCAATTCGGGTCGACGCGGTTCTTGTTCACGGGCGATGCTGAACACGAAGCTGAAGAGTACATGATCGACACGTATGGCGAAAACCTTCGGGCCACCGTGCTGAAGACGGGCCACCACGGCTCGAAAGGCAGCACGAGTGAGCCATTCCTGCAAGCCGTCCAGCCGAAGGTCGCAGTCGTTTCGAGCGACTATGATTCTCAGTACGGCCACCCGAACGAGGAGACACTCGAACGGTTAG
>NZ_LOPV01000057.1 GCF_001469865.1 Haloferax profundi | reverse complement strand
CAATGCAATCGACCATAGCCTTACACAACGTGGGGGGAAAACAGGGGCAACTGCAACAGACGTTGCGAGATACGCACGCGAGTGCTTGTTTCAGTGGACAGACGGCCTCGGTTCAGAGCCTTCAGTTGGCAACGTTATCCAAGACCACCCCGATGGATGGCTAATTGATGCGTTGCAGTTTGTTGGAAGCGAAGATGGACTCTACGAACGCCTAGGCGAAGTGCTTGAAGCACAGGGCCAGTTCGATGCTGAGCCACGTGTCGTTGTGTCGGTTGCTGTTCGAGTGAGTCCAGACCAACTGAAAGTCACACCACCCAATCAAGAGGGAAGCTATCTCCCAGGAGAGTTGGACGTATTCAATGCAGCAATGAGAGCTCGAAAGGTCGAAAAACTCTCAACGAAGCACGGCAGCCAGTCACGAGGCTATGGGACGGAGATGGTGTCGGGTGAACGTTGCGACCTCGTTGG
>NZ_LOPV01000056.1 GCF_001469865.1 Haloferax profundi | reverse complement strand
GCAGTCAGTCCCGACGTACTGGACTGCAACTCACGGGACGATTGTCTTTGCGAGCAATGGCGAACGCGTGACGATTAGCACACAACAGGAGGCACCGACCAGTCCAACAGAACTCCGTGATGGGGCAGCGATTGAACCTGGGACAGGGCCTGAGGTAACACTGCGGACCGAGGTTACAGCCGAAGGCAACGTGTCGACACTCACGCCAATCGCGACCGACGGTGGGACAGACACCGCAGACGTATCGCTTGCCGTCGCAGAGGTTCACGCCGATGCCGAAGGCGAAGAAAGTGAGAACCTGAACGACGAGTACATCGTCTTCGAGAATACCGGAAGCGACGCACTCGACCTCTCTGGGTGGACGATTTCTGATGCGTC
>NZ_LOPV01000055.1 GCF_001469865.1 Haloferax profundi | reverse complement strand
AATCTGGAACAACGGTGGGGATACGATCACCGTACTGGATAATACCGGTGCGACCGTAGTTGAGGAAACCTACGCATGATTCCAGATGGGACCTACACGGCGACAGTCGACCGCTTCGAAGACGACCTTGCAGTCTTGCTCATCGAGGAAGATGGCCAGGATATCGACCAACTAGTCATCGACCAATCTGAGCTGCCATGGCGTGCGAGAAAGCAGAATTCGGTGCTGACAGTCACCGTCTCAGATGGGGAGTACAAAAGCGGGACGTACGAGCCGGACGAGACAGAAGAACGGACTGAAGCCGCTCAGTCACGGTTTGACCGACTCTCACGCCGACCACCACAAGACGAGGAGTAAACAGCAGTCCTCGTAACGAATTGAGAACAACTGTGTGTCGCTGGAATCCACGCGAAATCCTCGGGGCTTGACCTTGAGACGATTCACCCATGATTATATAAATGTACACACACAACTGTGTATTAGAATGGCAACGAAAACGATCTCACTTGACGAAGAAGCGTACGAACGGCTCAAAGCCCACAAGCGGTCGGGAGAGTCATTTTCTGAGGTCGTCAAGCGAATCGCTGGCGAACGCTCGTGGACCGAGGTTGCGGGGATTCTATCTGACGACGAAGCCGAAGACCTCGAAGCAGCCATTGAGGAGGGACGCGAACGCACGCGTAATCGGCGAGAGAGACTCGGTTACAACACTTCGACTGACAAATGATTGAGGACACTTCGTTTATCATCGATATCCTGCACGGCGATTCCGAGGCGCTGCAGTATCTCGACCTCATCGAGCGAGGAAATCACCCGGAAAAAGTCGCTTCAATCACTGTACTCGAACTGTACGAGGCAGTACCCCAACTGAACATTCCCGAGGAACGCCAGCAAAAGATTCTCGACGTGCTGGATACACGCCACATCGTGGCTGCTGACGAGACTATCATGCGAAAGGCGGGGAAGATTTCGGGGACGCTCGTCTCTCAGGGAAAAGAGATCGACCGTGAGGACTGCCTTATTGGTGCGACCGCACTTCTTGCCGATGAACCCGTCATCACACGCAATGTGGACCATTTCACGCGTATCGATGGGCTTGATGTTGAGACACATTGAACCGGTCAGAGACCCACGACTGAAGTCGTGGCCTTCCCCCTTGCATCTCTGTGACCAGTCTCTTCACTATCTCTTGGAGCGGCTCTCTTTCTTCACGCGTGGGCGCCCGTCCACTCTTCTACGTTCACTGTCAGGCCGACATTGCGAAGTCGTTCGGCGAGTGGTTCACCGATTCCAGAAACCGGCGTCAAGATGCCACCCGAGAGCGGTGAATCAGTCTCTTCACGCACTAAGCACATAGCAGCTTCACCGAGCATTTTCGCGGTGGCACCATACCCTGGGTCGCGGTCTGCGCTTATTTCACTCACCACAGTGAACGGGCCATCGTGAGCCGTCCCTCGTCCAAACACACGAACGGTAAAATGTCCTCGTTCCATCTGCCGTCTCGTCGGACCTTCGCCGGGTGCAGGGAATACGAACCGAGAGAGGATGTCGCGGACCGCGCCAATGGACATGCCCACCCTCCCGAGACCCATACCTGCGGCGAGAGCAGTCGCAGCTGTCGCACCACTGAGTCCCCGACCCGTAGGGATGACTTCACTACAGTGGAACTCACGACCCCACGGGTACCCAAGCAAGGCATTGATCCGTCTGACCACCCGTTCGTTCACCGGTGCCATTGGAGACGGTGCTGTCCAGACCGGTCTCACTAGGTCTCGCTTCGGACGTCGCTGCACGCCTGGGTCGACCCCAGTTCGTTCTCCACGGGGAGCAAGCGAGTACGGATTTTGGAGTGTCTGCCGTGCGAGTGGATCTTTTGACGCAGCGTCGAACATCGCGACCCCACTCGCCATCGTCCTGCAAGGAGGGAATCCGACAACTGCTGAACTAACCACGCCCTGACACTCAGCCCGAATGCCAACCGCCATCTTTAACTTACGCTATTACTTACGTTTTGATGGATGAGAGCAGATTTCGATATGGAGCGAGGCGGGCCACTTCACGAAGCCGTGAAGGAGTACGCCCGCGACCAAGGGATACGCCACTCACGAGCGTACCCCGAACTCCTCCAGAAAGCACTCGAATCCGAAGGCTACGATGTCAACGACTCAGACGGCGAATAAGACGCTGGAAGCCACGCTCACTCCACCCACACGGTGCAAAGAGCAACGCCTCCAGCAAACGCTGTCCGAATACCGTGACGCTCTCGAAGATGCCTTCGAGCAAGACTGTACGTCGATGAGTGCCACGAACGACGTGGTGACACCGTACAGCCTACCGTACCAAGCGAAAGACGCCCTCAAATCCTACGTCCCGAAACTCCACAACACGTACAACGCGAAGGAATTGGACGACGAACATCCCCTCAGGTTCGTGAATCGGGCCGGGAAGTTCGACCGTGACTCATCGCGTGAGTACGAAATCTGCTGGAACGTTCCCCAGCCCGGTCGCGGAACTAACTTCTGGATTCCCCTCCGACTGAATCCAGACCAGCAAGGATTGTGGGACGAACTGCTCGATGACGAGTCGAGTACCAAAGTAGGCGAACTTCGCTTGCAGAAACACCGAAAGACGTGGACGCTCCACGTCACTGTCGAATACGAAATCGAGGACACCTCTGAACTCCCCGAGAATCCGACTCGGGTTGGATTCGATATTGGCGAGTCGATGTTGGTCACGGGCTGTGCCCTCCAACGCGACACTCCCACGAAACCACTGTTAATCAACGGGAAAGGAGCCAAACGAATCCGCAAAGAGATGTTCACGACACTCAAGCGCCTGCAAGAGCGAGACGCTTCCGAGTGGCGCGTCGAGGAACGATTTTCGTACTACCAGAACCGACTCACAGACCTTATCGAGAAGGCGTCTCGTGAGTCTGTGGAGTACGCCCGCCAGTTCGAGAACCCCGTCATCGTGATGGAAGACTTAGCTTACATCCGTGAGTCACTGGACTACGGGAAATACATGAACCGGCGACTACACTCGTGGGCATTTGCTCGTTTGCAGGGTCGTATCGAGGACAAGGCGAAGGATGTGGGGATTCCAGTCCGGTACGTCCACCCGCAGTACACCTCAAAGACGTGTCACTCGTGCAAGCACATCGGGTATCGGCCCCGACAGGCTGAGTTCAGGTGCAAGAACCCAGAGTGCCACGTATCGACGTTTCAAGCAGATATTAACGCGAGTGCGAACATCGCACGTCGCGTAGACCCGTGGGGAGAGAGCCTGCCGTGGAAACAGGCAGGCGATGACTCGCCACAGGACGGGAGCGGTTGTGACACCGCCACGACTCAGTGTGAGCAGAGCGAGACACCCTCGCAGATGACACTCACATCGTTTCAAGAGTCGAAACCCACTGCCAGTGACGACTGACTGGCATTCCCACCGTGTGGGAAGCCCCGTCGTTTACGACGGGGAGGATGTCACTGGCGGACTCGATATAGATTCGAACCAGATCACATGGAGTGCCAAACTCGTCGGTTGCGAACGACTGGACAAGCATGGTGCCGAGGTCTGCGGGAACGGAGTCGAACCCACAGCTGTGTACGATTCGGGCGCTTGTATCGACCGCTTCATCGTGGTACCGGTCGATCATCTCTCGGACCCAGGTCACTTCGCCAGTAAGATCACAGTAGTCAGTTCCAGCTTCGACACAGGCCTCAACGAGTGGCGTTCCGTACTGGGTGTAGGGGCCGACAGTGGTACAGACGACACCTGTACTCCGAGCGAGGTCGTGGAGGCTCGCTGGGTCTGTCGCATCCCCAAGTACGATCGGGAGACTCTCCCACTCGTCGTTCTCCTCAACGAGGGTTGCTTTGACGCTGCGAAGCCGCTCTTCGTTCCGCCCGCCCAGTGCGAGCGAGAGGTCTTCAGGAGTGTACTGTTCGGTGAGATGTTGAGCCACAAGGCGCCCAGCAACACCGGTTGCACCCCACACGACGAGATCGTACTGTCGGCTATTGCGGGACATATCTCTCAATCAACAGTCATCTGCCAAGGTGTTCAAACTGTTCGGTGGCGCTCACCGAACGACAATGAGTCGTGATCCCGGCTTCGCCGTGGTCACTTACGCCAGGTCGCTCAATTCGTAATATCTGGCTCGAAGGGTTGGAACCGTCACATCTGCCGCCGCCGCGAATTCTGCTTGCGTCTGCGTTCCTCCCAGTTCTTTCCCAGCAAGATACAGACAGGCCGCTGCAACCCCTGCTGGATTTCGTCCGTTAGCAATCCCCACCTCATCAGCAAGTTCTGCGAGTTCGAATGCGCGTGCGTGGACGTCTGCTGAAACATCACAGTCGGATGCAAGCCGTGGAACGTGTGTCCGTGCAGTCACCGCCTGTGCGTCGATGCCAAGTTCGCTGTTGAGTACACGATATCCAGTTCGTACTTGATCAAGGGTACACCGAGCCACATCTGCAATTTCGTCTTGTCGACGCGGCAACCCACGTGCCCGACACGTTGCATACAGACTGCCTGCAGCCAGCATCTCAAGTGAGCGACCACGAATGAGATCATGCTTCTGTGCTCGGCGGTAGATTTGGCTCGCCTCTTCGGTCACACTGTACGGGAGGTCGAGGGCACTTCCCATCCGTGCGATGTCTTGGAGTGCAGTTGCGAGGTTGCGCTCTGCTTTCGACCCAAACCGGGCACGACGGTGCTCGCGGCGCAATCGGTGAAGTTGACGGCGCTTCTTCGGCGACACTCGCTGGCCATTTGCATCTCGATTGTAGCCAATCTCGGCAGACACACCACGGTCGTGTCGAGCGGGGGTAAGTCGGCCCCCGGTTCTACGTGCTGAGTTTGGGTCATCGTCAAACACGCGTGGGCCGTGGGTGTGATCAATGTAATACTGGTCAACGATGAGTCCACACTCTTCACAGCCAGTTTCGCCGCCGTCCGTTGCGAGTGGGCCGTCGCACTCGGGGCACGCAGTCGCGTCGATGGTTTTCCCACACGATTCGTCGAAGCTCCGGTCGTAGATTTCTCTCAGAGACATGAGTTCTGTGCAGGACGCTACTGCAACGCCCCGCACCCTTGTGGGGCGAACAAAACTGCGGTCGGTCAGTTCCAGACTAATCCAGAGTAGAGTCGTCTGACCTGCCTGCTATGCACGCCGTCTCGAACGCTTCTCTGGACGCGTGTTCCTGTCTACACGCCGTACACCGCCAGAATCGACGTCGATCATTGTCGAACGTTGCGAGGTCTGTCAGTGAATCATTGGCCGATGCTCGCCACTCGGTGACGAC
>NZ_LOPV01000054.1 GCF_001469865.1 Haloferax profundi | reverse complement strand
ACGAGTTCGTGTCCCTGTTCAGTCCGTTCGACGATGCTCCCGACTCGTTGGGTTGTGTCTGCACTCATTCGAGATCAGCGGGGTACTGCCGCCCCGCACCCGTTCAGGGGAAAATAAAATCTCTCGTAGTCGTTCGTCTATGGACGGAGTGCGTGTTTGGTATCCTGCTCACACGTCGCAAAGCGGCCATTCGGCTTTGGGAGGATACGCGTCCGAATCTCGAAGATAACACGTCGAAGGTGCTTGCATTCGACACTACGTTTCCGGTGGTCTGGACACGAACACGTCCCCGCCTCAACGTTGACCTCGTACGTATTCCCACTCGATGAGTCGACTTCGTAGACAGGACCGACGTTCCCAAACCGAACCTCCATCTCTTCGGTGAGTGCTTTCCACGTCCGCGATTCGTCGATAGAGTAGCCACCATCGCTGAGAAGCGTCTGGCCGTCGACGACCGGACACGATTCACGGAATTCAGTTTTGCGGGTCCGCTCTTGGCCACACTTCCGGCAGCGCCAAAAGCGCGTCCGGTAGCCATCGAGGTCAGAGAGTTCGATATCGTAGTCAGTCGGTTCGCTTCCAGGCACCCATTCAGTGATACGGACGAGGTCGTGGCCGTGTGTTGGTACTGTGGGCGATACGCGTCGCTCGTGGTCGTTTGAGACTGTCATGAGGTTCTCGCAGAGGCATTCGTGCGTGCCCCCGCAACCCCCTGTGGGGGTGATAGAATGGCTGAGCGATAGTGCCCCCGGTCATTCGCAAAGTGAACAGCAACAACCCAGCGTATTGTGGGTCGACGGGCTCTGTTGAAGCCCCCATCACTGATAGGCTTTTGAAGCCGTGCTGAATAGAGAGCGCGAGTCGGTCACGAACGAGTAATCGAAATCAACGGGTTGAGCCGTTAGATACAGAGATTACAGTTATGACAGACGAACTACTACAGCATTGTATGTCAGCCCTCCATCGATGGCGCTCATCGTTAAGTACGTGGAAACGGCCCCTCGCTATCAGCATTGCCGCTACTCTTCTCTATTCAACTGCCATGTTCGTCTATAGCGTACTCCCCTCCACCAATGTCTCGATCTCTGGAACGCTCTGGCATGCTCTTGCGCTATCAACGGGGTTTGGACTCGTGACGATTGGGATCCCCGTCTTTCTGTGGCTTCGGTACGACATTCGCAGTCCAGGGGTATTGTTGGTAGGTATCCTTGTCTTCTGGCACGTCCTCGTGTATATCCCGCCGATTGGAAGTGGGCAAGGTGACTCGCCCGGATTCCTCTTTGTGTTCGTGTGGGCACCGATATATCTCGTTGCCTACATACTGCTGGCTACGATAGAACACCGGCTTCGAGGTCGTAACCTGTTCGCGTCCTTCTCAACTCCGTAACTGGATACAATTCTTGGAAACCGGTAGATCTGCTCGGGAGTTCTACTGAAATCTGGACAAGTACCACACTGAATCACCTGCTGAACTCATCCTCTGTCTGTGTCACGACGCTTCTGACAGTGTTCGGTGAGGTTCGTGCGGCCGTGCTGACTAGAGGGCGCTTATTGGTCATATGTTAGGCCTTATCCAAACGCCAAACTGGCCTACTGGTATTGGACTGTGATCATTCAAAAGCCGACACTTGCAGAATTAGGTCTTACTCAGTTGCACGTGTGGTTAAAAACGATTTGAACCACAACTCCGTATTACCGGAGTTGGAAGAATGTCTTGTCGCCTTCGTCGAAGATTTCGAAGTCCATCATCAAATAAACCGGAGAGAGCCCTTGCTCAACCTCAAAAGCGATTTCTCCACGTTTCTTGCTGTTTGGAGCGATAGGCTGGCCTTGGGAGAACCTACGATCTAACGAAGACGTTCCAGAGACGGACGTGGAGTACGTGTACCCCATCTCATCTTTCAAATCCATTTGCAGCAACGTTGAGACCGACAGTTCTTCGGAACTATTGTTTTCTACGGTGATGTTGACAACCAGGAACTCGTTCCCCGAGTCTGGCTCCCGGTATCCACTCCCCATTGAGGTCCGCACTTCATTGGGTGTGAATCGAATGTCCTCGAATTCGAGTGTGTCACCAACACCGTAGACGTCAACGTTGAGGTCCTGCATCAGAGTTCGGCCAGACCCTTCAGACTCAAGGTCAATTATTGCGCCGCCGTAACTGAAAAGAGACTCATCCATATCGACGTGCAACGAGAGGCCCGAGGCCTCTTGCGGAACCTCGAACACAATGTCACCCCGCGTTACCTCTCCTGGTGCAAGTTCTCCACTGCTGAGTCGCCTACCCGTGCCTCTGAATGTCTGGCTATATTCATAAGATTCCGAGTCACGGAGTGAAACCTGGAAGAACGACCTGAAACTGATGAATTCTTCGGGGTCCTTGTTCTTCGCAGCTATTTCAAT
>NZ_LOPV01000053.1 GCF_001469865.1 Haloferax profundi | reverse complement strand
ACTCGTTGCCATCATCCGCTTTCGAGTAGGATCCAATCTCGGTCGCCCGCTCAACATTGTAGGCGACGAGTGCAAGTCGGTCACCTTCGATGATATCTCCGAGGGCGGCTTCGGCCGTTGAGGGCGCCGGTTCCTCGGTAGGCTCGTCAGCCTCCTTTGAGCCTCCGTCAGAGCTGGAGCCATCACCGGACCCACCATCGCCCCCATCACTGCTACCAGACTCGCCATCGACCAGCTCAGGTTCATTTACATCGTCTGAAGAACTACAACCTGCCAGAGTAATTCCACCCGCGACTGAGACGAACGTAGTGAGGTACTTTCTGCGGTTTATTATTTCTTGAGACACTCTCGTGTCTCGGCCCAAATGTTCATTTTTACCCATCATTCGTTAA
>NZ_LOPV01000052.1 GCF_001469865.1 Haloferax profundi | reverse complement strand
GAGGTAGATATACTCTATTGAATATAAACTCCCTAACTCGATAATCCTCAAAATCCGACAGTCGTGTGGTTAACCCGAATCTGCTTCTTAAATGATCTGTTGAACAGTTTCCGATGCTAATAGCAATTCGGATACTTGTCGAATACAGGGCCCGAGCGTGCTAGACTCATACGGACTACTCAGAGCCCCGGTTACTAAGTCGTGTTTGGGGCAGTGTTGGTTTCATACGTCATGTCCGGCGACTCTCGAATAACACTCCTGCGAGTGAGTCGGAAGAATCAGTGATGACCTCACCCTCTGTCTGTGTCACACCATTCTTGTCTGATTATATTCACTTCAACAGGACAGGTATTCGCTAGGTCATTCGGGGTTCTCGTCGACAACACCAAGAATCGACTGTGCAACCGATCGAATCCGGTTGAGTCGCTCGAACACTGAGTCTGCATCTTCTCCAGCCCACGCCGCAAGGTAGAACGCCGATTTGCTCACGTCAAGGCCGAAGTGTCGACCGACGAGGTACGCAACCGCTTCTGCTTCGACCTCACGCTTCGCTCGTTCAGGGAGATTCGACCGGTCTGGGTGCAGTAGACCATGTGCAAACTCGTGGATGAGTGTCGTCGCCATGTCGGCGTCATTCGACCGTTCTCGCACCTTGATATGAGGTCGGCCACGCTTGGAGAACTCACAGACGCCACGCGCAGCGCCGTGCCTCCAGTCTGATGGGTGGACGATACTCACGTCGAGTGCGAGCGAGTCTGCTGCCGAACATAGTCTGTCGACCAAGTCGCCTGC
>NZ_LOPV01000051.1 GCF_001469865.1 Haloferax profundi | reverse complement strand
TGCCTCGGTATCCAGTTCTGGAAGTGGCTCGCCCTCTGTCTGGGAGATGTCGAATACTGGAACGGGTTTGAAACTGAGCAGTTGGGTCGTCCACTCTTCGGGGGGAATCCCGTCGCTCTCGCAGGCGTCGTCATGTCTGGACTTCGTCTCGCCGCACACTGGACACGTCTTCGCTATGATTGGTGCCCAGATCCAGATTGCTGACTCCCCCTTCGACACCTGTCTGTCGAAGTCGTCTTGCCACGTCCGGTAGCCTGCAACCCGAGTTGCGTTCGGACACTGGAGTGCGATGAGCAGGCTGTTGCGAGCCGAGTAGTCGTGGAAGCGACTCTGGACGTCGAGCCAGTCTTTGAACACCTCGCTTTCTCGTGCCTGTTCTACTTCATCAACGAGGTCTGCAAGCCACTCGTCGACGACGAGGTGCATTTCGTCTTCTCGGGTGGTTCGGTCACTGAACGATGCCTTTCTGTAGGTGGTTTCTGTCGTAGCCATCTGAACTCATCGGGGAGTGATTCCCCGCACCCATCAGGGGATAGATAAAATCTCAGTCGCCGTCCACCGTCCAGTCACTGGGTCGACCACAGCGTCTCAAGTCGATGCTCGATAGCAGTAAGAACAGTCGAGTACACTTCGAGAGGATGGAGAGAAGAGAGGGAAAGGTCAGTGACATCCTCTGCATCTGGAGGCTGATGAAAATGCAATCGTGCGTTGTGGGTGTTGGGGTGTCGATCCCAGCGGCATTCCCACTGAGCACCCTCTTGCTCTTCGACATAGTCATCAACCCACGACTGAAGTCGTGGGCTTGTCCGTGGACTCCCGGTCTGCCTCCGACGTGGAGTAGGCGGTGTACTCGCCGTTCCCGTTCAGCGC
>NZ_LOPV01000050.1 GCF_001469865.1 Haloferax profundi | reverse complement strand
ATGACCGTCGCCCAACCCATCGGGACGTTTGCCCGATGGTAAAGTTAGCAACTTGAAACCGATGTTCTTGCTCGCGTTGTAGTCACCGTCAACCGAGTACCCACAGTCGTTACACTCGAACCAACCGTCCGAGTTACGGTTCGTGCTGGACTGATGCCCGCACCGAGAACAGGTTTGACTCGTAAACGCGGGCGGTATATCCTCAACGCGGATACCGTACTCGGCGGCCTTGTACGCGAGCATCTCTTGGAGTTCGCGGAACGCCCAGTTGTGCATCTGACGTTTCACTCGGTCGTTCCGATTATCCATCCGCTCGCGGATGTGGGTCAAGCGTTCGACGGCGATGTACGAACAGTCGTGGGCGTCGGCTTCTTCCACGATGCGTCGAGAAATAGTGTGCAGGCGATTCAGCACGAAGCGGTTTTCTCGCCCCGACAGTCGCCGGAGTACCTGCTTGGCGGAGCGAGTGCCTTTGTGCTGAAGGCTTCGACGCACGCGGAAGTAGTGGTTCTGGCCCCACAGTAGTTTGCCACCGTCGTAGAACGACCCCGTACTCGTGACGGCGACGTTCTTGAGGTTCAAATCCACGCCCAATACTTTGTCACCGTCGCGTTCCTCGACTTCTTTCTTGATGACGATGTGAAGGTAGAACGCATCCTCGTCCTCGTGGTAGTGGAGCGTCCCCATCCGCTTCTCGTAATCGTCATCATCGAGGTAGGACGTCTGGTAGTCTCCGAGTACGTACTCAACGGCGGCTCTGCCGTTGATAGTGGAGAGGGTGGCTGACCTGTCTTTGATGGTCAACGTCCGTTTGTCGTAGACGGCTGACGGCTCGTTGAATCGTGGGAGTGGTCGGCTGTTGCCCTTCTTCCAGTCAGTAACGGTACTTTTCATCGCTTCGACGGCTTTCGAGTAGGCCCGCACACAGAGGTTTGCGGGCAGGTCTGTCTCGTCTCGCAAGTCGTGGTACACTTGGTCGTGTATCGTGGACTTGTTGAGGATGAGGTAGCCGTCGTTGTTCCTGCCGTTCTGGACGGTGTAGTTGCAGGCGTGGTTGAACTGGTCGATGGTCTGATGGAGGTCGTCTCGTCGGTCGTCCGGAACCGAGAGTTTGACCGGGATAGTTCGTTTGACCTCCATCTGTGACCTCACATACGAAGTGGTGTTTTATATATTCTACGACTGTTGTGGGGGAGTCGGCTTGCTATCGCTCGTGGTTTGGTTAGACTCTTGTCAGATTCCTCCCACGGCTAAAGCCGTGGGCTTCCTCCTCGAATCTGTGTGAGTACGATGTGCGTTCGAAGGTGAAATCGTACGGTGGTCGTGGTTTCGGTGACCTGACGCCGACAGTGCACCGAACGAGACCACAGTTGCTCACGTGCCTTCGTCGGGGTCCAACACTTCACTCACTGCATCGACGAACACCGCGTGCTCCGAGAGTGCCTCTCGAAGCGTCTCGTAGTACGCGACGGTATCGCCAGCGGTGAACCGGTAGTCCGACCACCAAATCGTCCGCCCAGTACCGAAGTCTCCGTGTGGAACCTCGTCTGCTTCCTGACGCACCCGCTCCAGTGCCTCGATAATCCGCTCGCGGAGCGCCGCGTACGGCGAGTCTCCCGAGAAGTCCGCATCGCCACTCAGGCCGTCTTCGAGATGCAACTCGAACCGTAACTGCCCGCGCTGGAGGGCGCGCGGCGTCGGGTAGTGCTCGAAGTGCACGTCGAACCCGTGGCTCCGGCCGACGTCCCACGCACGCGGCGTGACACGACCCCACGGCTTGCCCGAGTCGAGGTGGTCCCACGTCTGTGGACCCTCGGGTGGGAATCGACGGAGGTAGTCGGCCCACTCGTACTGGAGGACGTCGCGGGCGAGCTTCGACACGGCATCGCGCGTTGCGTCGACCTGCATCTCGTAATCGAGATAGAAGCTCGTTTCATCCGCGGTGTCGGGGCCATTCATACACCCATGCTAGTCGGCCACACAGTTAAATGTTCAAGCTGCTAATGGATTCCTTGGCGTTCTTGTTGAGAAAAACCGTTATACCGTGGTTTCGTGGTCGAAATATTCGCTCAAACCGAAGCGTTATCATTCTCGGTCGAACTACGCTGTGCTAATGTCACACACGCTTGAAATCGCCCCCTACGAAATCACGACGGGGTCGACGATCCGGCATTCGACGCTCTGTGAGGAACAAACGGTTCTCGAAATCGACGCGCAGTCTGTTCGGACGTCCAGCGGCGACCAGGAGTTCGTCTACCCACGCGAGCAACTCGCTCTTGATTTGTCTGTCGGCCGGTTCGAAGTCGTCTCGTAGATTCGATTACGATTCGGTCACGTTCACTCTGTTTTCAGAGACGTGAAGATACGTAATCGAAGACGCGCTCGCGAATTCGAGTGTGATATCTATCGAGTCGTCGTAGACGACCTTCCCATTTCCACCACCGTCAGCCGATTCGGCAACGATACTCCCGACGATGTTCCCGTCGCAGCCAGGGCCGCCACCAGTCCGGCCACAGGCACCGCCGCCATTGATTACGAAGTCAGTCCCTGGAGCGTAAATCAAGCCCGTGAACTGCGGTGTCCCACTCGCGGCAGCCACCTCGCTCGCGTCAGAGTGAACCATCACAATCAGGTCGTTAGCGTCACCGTCACTGTTGACGCCGGTGTTACCGTCGATTTCGACGTCGCCGTTGACGTAGAACGTCACGTTCCCATCGCCAGTTATGTGATGATTCTCAATTCCGGGGCCACCACCGCCGTGAGAGAACTCAAGACTTCCGTTAACGACGATATCGATATCTCCACCACTCGTATCGTAGGTCGTATCGTCGAGAGTCACATCTCCGTTCTCGTAATACCGCCCGGCTTCTAGCGTGTCATCAGCAGCCTCCGAAGAAAGATCAGAGCAGTTACCGGTTGCACAATCATCGATTTCCGATTCGATTCGAAAGTCAGGTGCGGGTGCGCTCACTCCGGTTTCGTTCGTCTCAAAGGCCTCCTCGTTCTCAATTGCAGACGGACCGTCTGAAGTCGTGCTCACGGATTTATCGAATGTTTCTGTCACAGGAACAGTGAGCGTCACTTCGACTCGTTCGTCGTCGGGGTAGTATTCGACCGCACCCTCAGTACGCTCCTCGAAGTAGTGGCGCCACGCCATATGATACTCACTCCGGATTTCGATGGTAACTGCCCCACCTTCGAGCGGATTACGCAACGAGGAATTCGGGAAGTGACGAGTTGAACCGTTGGACGTGATCGTAGCCCGTCTGTCGATTGAGTTGTCACCGTTAACCACGACTAGCGGAAGCGTCAGTGTCGCACCTCGATAGTGAACTTCTGGGGGAGAAACCATTGTCGACCCACCATTAGCGCCAGCTCGCCAGACACCACCTCCCTGATAAGCGATTGTTTCACCATTCAGTCCTTCATATGTAATTGATCCCATAGTGGTGTTCACGATCGTGGTCGTTCCACTGTCGTTCTCGAATGAGACCGTTATTGACCCAGCATCGTCATCGAGGAGATACTGTTTCGAGGGGCCCCTGCCGAGGTCAACTTGACGTACGTTCGATGGCCCCATCGCGACAACTGCCATATCCGAGTCGAGTTTCGTCAACGAAACTTCCGCGTTCTCCATCTGGATGTGTTCCTGGGTGGCTGTAAGTCCGGGAGCACCGATAGCTAAGAGAATGGTGGTCGATATGACGATCAGCGCGAAGATCAGCACGACTGCAAGTGGGCCGGTTATCCCCCTGTTTGTAGGAGTACGAAACCGACTGGGGCCTCTCATATCACCTCCATTTTTCGTGTCCCGTTATAAAATTAATATCTTGTTGACATATAAATACGCAAGCGTCACTTTGCAATAGAAAGACGGCATTCACGCAGTACGCTTTGGGGCCGGTAGACTATATTCCAGACGACACGACTCAATTCGTTCGACAACGAAAACCTGACCACATCCAACGGCGATCTCGCGAACGCCGCCGTCACGAATTCAGTCGCGAACGACACACTCCGTTTGACATACGACTTCGGCATCAGCTACGACGACAGCAGCAAACTGGCCCAACGTCTCATCACTGACGTTGGCGACAGCCTCAACGAGACGCTATCCGAGCCCGCACCATCGACGCTCGTGACCGACCCCCGGTGATTCTGCAGTCGTCATCTTCGGGTGAGTCTGGATTAACCCACAGGAGAACGGTACAGTAGCCGTCTGCGCGGCGGTCGTCAAGGGTGTCAAAGAGTAGTTCGACGCCGAGGATCTCGACATGCCGTATTCACACATCACACGCACGGGAGCGGTGGGCGTCAGGGTGTGTGCAGAAAGCGTTTGCGTGAGGAAAGACAACCCCACGAGACGCGCAATCTCGTCAGTACACCTGTAGTGATACGACGCGGTTTTCTACACCCTTCTCAGAAGCATCGAATCGATTCTTACCCGCTACACCCGTTGATTTCGGGGGTGTACACAGACGCCAATTTCCCGCAAGGGTGTACTCGATTCGTGGCCACCGTGGGTGTATCGAAACCCCTTCTGACTCGTCGCACACCCTACGAGACACTGTCGCCGATTCACCTGTATTCGACTACGAGCGCGTTTCGGACCCGAATATCGGCGTTTGGGACTCACCGGCTACGAGTCAATTCGGGCCATTCTCGCCGTCGACGACGACCCTCAAATGCGGTAAAACACCGGTACACCCCATCGTGAGTGGGGTGTATCGCCCGAATCCGATCTCAGAGTAGACCCAAATTATCGTCGTTCGTCGGGCCCATCAGCACCTCTTTCGACGACTGCCCACACCCCCGTGAGTCGACGTGAGACACCTTCTTGTGTGCGTTCGTTCGACCTGAAGCGAGGGTTCGTCGATGCCCGAATTATGGTGTGCGATTGCCGGCCGGGTGTGATATCTCGATCGGTGCCGCAGGCTAGGTGAACGCATGCTCTTCTTGCGGGTGATTCTGTGGCTGTACGCGACCAACGTGGGTGAAAAAAGACCCTCTACTACGCGTTGTCGACGAACCGTCGCGCCTCCGCCAACAACTCGTCCGCCCGCTGCTCGTCACGTGCCTCGGCAGTCAACCGAACGAGCGGTTGCGTGCCACTGGCGCGAACGAGGAACCACCCATCGTCGTGTTCGACCCGGAACCCATCGAGCGTCGAAATCCGCCCAGCGTCGTAGGTGTCCATCAGTGCGTCACGAACGCCCGCCATGACCGCCTCTTTTTCGTCAGTTTCCACGCTCGTCCGGCGGAGTGGATACGACGCCAGCGCTGCGCGTTGGGCAGCCAACGACCCGTGCCGTTCGACGAGTTCGACGAGCTTGCACGCCGCGAGCGGACCATCAGGACAGAGTGTTTCGTCGGGCCAGATCCACGCACCACTCGGTTCGCCACCGAAGACGACGTCGTCGTCGCGGGCCGCTTCGGCGACGAAGACGTCGCCGACTTTCGTCCGGGTGAGCGAGGCACCCTGTTCGTCGAGGACGTCGTCGACGACAAGACTCGTATTGAGTGGGGCAGCAGCACGCTCACCATCGGTGACGACCTCACGGGCGAACAGCGCGAGAAGTTCGTCTCCCTCGACGAACGACCCCGTCTCGTCGACGGCCATCATCCGGTCGGCGTCGCCGTCGTGTGCAATCCCGAGGTCAGCATCTGTGTTGGCGACGACGGAACAAAGCGTCTCGCACGTCTCCGCCGTGGGCTCGCTCGGGCGACCGGGGAAGCGGCCGTCGGGCGTCGCATTCAGCGTCTGCACGTCGCACCCCATGCGGAGGAGGGCTTCGACAGTCGCCTCTCCCATGCCGTTGCCCAGGTCGACGACGACCGAACAGTCACCATCGATATCGACCGCGTCACAGAGAGCGTCGACGTGGCGTGCCGTCAGATGGTCGGCGTCGTGCTCAGTGCCGACATCCTCCCACGACGCGTACGTCTGTTCGTTGGCATCGAGCGTCGCTTCGATTTCGGCACGGCGAGCCTCGCCGAACGCCTGTCCGGAGGGCTCCCACAATTTGAATCCGTTATCTTCTGGAGGGTTGTGTGATGCAGTGATCATCAGCCCCGCATCGGAGTCTGTCCACGCGACGCCGCGGGCAAGCGTCGGCGTCGAGACGCGTCCGGCACGTACAACGTCGACACCGGCACTTCGGAGGGCCGAACTCGAGGCATCGGCGAGAAGCGGACTCGTCGTCCGTGCGTCGTGACCGACGACGACACAGTCGGAGCCACAGGCTGCAAGCGCCTGCCCGAGGGACGCCGCCAACTCGGGCGTGATCGAGTCCCCGAAGGGACCGCGTA
The DNA here is from genome assembly GCF_001469865.1 of Haloferax profundi. Lineage (GTDB taxonomy): Archaea > Halobacteriota > Halobacteria > Halobacteriales > Haloferacaceae > Haloferax > Haloferax profundi. The sequence goes on along the minus strand of NZ_LOPV01000050.1, from coordinate 8,181 downwards.
CACCGCTTGTTCCGAACATGTCTGAACCTTCCCGTATCTAACAATGAACGCTTCGCATCAAAAGGAAGGACACGCCGTGTGGTTTCGTGATACCGCATCAATGGGTAACACGGCTTCCTCCCCACAGGACGTAGTTTACAGATTGTTTACTCCATTTGGTAGACGGCAACATTCGACAGATTTCAGCTCACGCCAACAAACACCATCGAAAACGCGGTTTCTACCATTTCATGGAGATTTCAATGGCGTATACCGACAGTAGCTATTAGTTGTTAGACAAGTAATAGGATGGCGTGGGTGGAACGCCTCGTTGCACATACGAGCACGACTATAGCGGCGCGAATCTAGATGCCGCGGACACTGACGGACAACAATCCGTGTGGCAGTGTCCACATTCAGCGACCGGTGAGACAGCCTACTGTTTGTTTCACACGCCGATCGAAGACAAGGACGCGGAACGGACGGCAGAGGAACTCCTCGAAGCCATCAACAACACGGAGCGACCATCGTCCTTCGTCGGTGCGCAGTTCGAGGCGCTCGACCTCGCAGATGAAACCCTCGGGAGCAGCGAAGAGATAGACCTTCGTGGGGTGATGGTCCGAAATGACGTGGACCTCCGCGACGTAGTCGTAGAGGCACCGCTTCGAATCGATAGCGGCTCAATCGGCGGCGACCTACTCATGCAGCGACTCGAGAGTCGTGGGGGACTCTCGTGTCGAGACCTGCAGACTGGTGGCCAGTGGCTGCTCTACGATGCCACCATCGATGGGAGACTCGACGCTGCTGGTTACAGTGGAACGTCTCTCATCGCGACTGGCATTCACGTCGCCGATGGAGTCTCAGTCAGGAAAGGGGTAGTAGAGTCACAACTCGACTTCACACAAGCGCGGGTTGAGGGGCCAGTATGGCTTTCACATACGCGTGTGACCGGCCACCTCGACCTAGGGGCGGCAGTGTTCCATGACCGATTGTCGCTCTCGCATTGTCAAGTCGCCGGGAACGTCGTCGTACGGGATACGACGGTAGAAAACGGATTTTCCCTCGAGCACCTACACGTGAGCGAAACGTTCGACGCGACGCAGATGCGCGTCTCACAGGGTATCGAAGCCACAAGTAGCCAGTTCGACGGTGAGGCGGACTTCACCGAGATCGAGGCCACTGGCGGGCGACTCGACTTCGACTACTCCCTGTTCGGCGAGGCAGTGTACTTCGATATGGTCACCATCGCCAGTTCACGCCTTTCATTCCAGAATGCACAGTTCCGGGGAGAGACAGTGTCGTTCGTCTGGGCGGCTATCTCGGGGACACTCTCGTTTTCGGGGGCACACTTCACAGCCGGGTCACAGTTCCGGATGGTCGAGTCCTCGGTGGGAAAAAGCATCGTCTGCGACCATGCTTCCGTCGATGGTGAAGTATACTGGAAGCTGTCTCGTGTACACGACAACGTCGACTTTTCGGACTGCACCGTCACATCGCTCGTGTTCGGCGTTGAGATCGGTGGCAATCTCGATTTCGCGTACACTTACGTCGCCGACAGGACAGAGTTCGGAGAGGCAATCGTCCACGGTGATGCCCGCTTTACGGGCGCTCAGTTCGACAACGAACCAATGCTCACTGATGCGACGGTCGAAGGCAGTGTCGCCGCGTACGGACTCTCAGTCCAGACGACGAGCTCAGAGTGACGACAGAAATGTGGAGTAACGACGAAAGGTGAAACAGCGATGTGCGCGTTATATCCGTGTGCTGATGGGCTGACTGCGTAGAGCTCTTGTTCGATGCTACACCGATGCAAACTATTATAAATAATTGAATAATTGTCATTATTGCGGATTCGAATCGAGTCTCTATACCTCGATTGTATCCGTAGGCCGAACACTGTCAATTCCCCTTCCCCCTCGGCACTGTTCGGTCAACCCAATTTTGACGAGTTTACAGGTAGAACACCCGAAGTGTACAAGACAGTTGACACCTAATACGGAAAGTGAGTCGCGACAGAGACACAAATGAACCGAACATTGTGGCACGTAGGCGTTGTCCTCCTCACTCTCGGGATTATGCTCGCCGCCGTCCCGACTGGAAGCTACAGCACTATCGCTGGTGAACGTTCAGTAGGTGTCTCTGTCGCGTCGGACGAGAGCGCACTGATTGCGCTGTACGAATCAGACGGGTTCATCACGAGAGACGACGGTGCAATTGTGAAACTCAAGAATAACCTCAACTCGGTCGCATCCGTCACAATCACTGATGTGAGCCTGAATACGACATCGGTGGCTGCCAGCCGGAGCGCCACTGGTTCGGCGCTGGACATTCAGCCCGGTGACACCCGAGATATCTTGGTTAGTTGTGAAAACAAACCAGACAACGGTACGGCGGAATTGGCGGTGACGGTCGATGCAGATTCCTTCGGGGTTACGATCCATAATGCAGTCCTGACGACAACGCTGGAATACGATTGTCCGCCGGGTAACAGTGGCGGCAACGGTGGCGGCAACGGCGGCGGCAACGGCGGCGGCAACGGTGGCGGCAACGGTGGCGGCAACGGCGCGGGTTCAGACGCGTTTTGTGACCGAAAACCGAACCACCAGAGTTGCTAATTATTCTATAGAGGTTAAACACATCACATCCGGGTAGTGGAGAGCCACCCACTACAAGAACCGTCGCTTGAGTTGCTCAATGAACGAAAGATCCCGGCTGGCTGTGCGCAACCGGACGGGGGCAATCCCAAGCGTGGCGACGCCTATTACGAGCATCCCTACGACTAGAACAGCATCGATTACGAGTATCGCGACCCATGGGTGGATGGCGTGCAAAGCGAGAATGAGCGACCGTGGAAGAATCGGGAGGTAGCGCCGCTCGGTGATTTTTCGGGTGTACGCGCCCGTTTGATCGGGGGCACGAATTGTGAGCGTCGTCGTCGCACGTTCTTGGCCGGGAACGACGAACACGGTCTGGCCCAGTGTGACGTCAGGGTGGTTAGACTCCACGACAATCATCGTTGGAATGTATCCCTTGTTGGTCACACGGTACTCGACAGTCGCAGCGTTACCTGGTTCGACCACGAGTGGGTTCTCGCTTGGCGACTCCGAACTGACGATATCTACGGCCGTCGGTCCTGAACTGACGACCATACTCACTGTTGCGGGGGCCACGAGAATGAAGACGAGAATGAACAACACTGCCCCAATCGAGAGGTAATTGGGCCGACGACGGCTCCGTGTGGAGGGTTCACGGTTACTTCCAAACACGTCGACAGCGATGCTCAACAAGATGAACCCCACGCCGGTAAAGACGAGTAGCGTCGGTGCGGAGACACCCCGAAAGAGAGTTCCAAGTCCAGTACCTCCTGCAAACACGCCCCCCACAGCACCGAATGCTCCGTGGAGCACTTGCACGGCTGACCCGAGACCAGGGATAGCAACCACCTGCCCATTGAATTGGAGTGCTTCTGCGACGATTTGTGATTCGCGAACAGGAGGCTCGACGTTGTCTTGGTCCGTGAACGGATTCGCATCGCCACGAGTGATGTACCCGTTCGCAGTCTGGTCAACGACGCGGTGCGTCGTCAGCCCTCCGCCGTGGAGATTTTCAGCGCGGAAGACGATTACGTCGCCGGGCTCCGGTGGTGCGGTCAACACCGACGGGATAGCGATGAACCCGTCGCCAGCCTCCAGCGTCGGGGCCATGCTCCCGGTTTCAGTGTATCCAAGGAGAATCGGTTGTCCAAGCGCCTGTCCAAACAGAAGTAAAACCACAACTACGAGGACAAACCCAAGGACTGCGTATTCGACGAATTCCGACCGATTCACACGTTACTCACTGATTGGGTACTCGTCATCATAAAATGACACGTCAGTTCACCGTTTCACCTTGACTGTGAGTGGGACGCTGTCCGTCAATACATCAGTGTGTGCGGGGTCGTCTGTGAAGGACGCTCTACACAAAGTGGAGTGGTACAATAATAATCTCCCCGACTAAATCGACAGACAGAGGCGAGTTGTTTGGCAGAGAAAGATGAGCTTGAGTAACGTGAATGGGTCGTTAGGTTTGTTCAAGCACCCGAATACAAAGTAGGTACTCTTCGATGACATCAGTAACGACACAGTTTGCTGTGTCAGGAGAAACTAAAATGGGACTTAATCGGCGCAACGTATTACTCGGGCTCGGTGGAATCGTTGGTGGCGGCGGCGCACTCGTCGGAACGGGCGCATTTTCGTCCGTAAGTGCGGCGCGAACTGTAAAGGTCAGCACGACTGGGGACGCGAGTGCTTTCTTACAGATTGAACCGGGGACCGCTGGTGGGGCGTATCTCAATTCGGCTCCCGCATCTGAAGAAACTGTCACTGTAAACCTCAACGGAGGGGGGAGTGGTGGGTTCAACAAGGACGCAATCACTACCATCGACGGCATTCTGACGGTGACAAACAACTCAGCAGACGATACCGATTCGAACGGCGATACGATTCGAGTCGGTCTCTCAGATTCAAGTCCGTCGGGTACACCAACTCCGTACAAGGCCGCCACCATAACGGTGGATAACGGGACGAGCACAGCGGTCGCCAAAGCGACGTTCTATGTCGGCGACGGCAATGCAGATGCAAGCACGGCAGAAACGAGTACGAAGACCCTCGGAGCAAGTGACAGCGCGAGTATAGGCGTGAAGATCGACACAACCGATGTTACCAATCTCTCAGGAGACAGCACCGAAGATACGATTTCACTCGTCGCAGACGACGGGGTCTAAGCGCTGTATTCAGGTAGCGATATCATGAGTGAATTATGAAACGACGAACAGCCCTCACGACGCTCGGAATGCTCGCCCTCGGGGGCGGAACAGCACTCGGAACAGGTGCCGTTGACGTGGTTTCGAGCAACGCCAACGGAAGCTTCCGAGTCGTCTCACCGGGGGCAGACATCGAAATCACCCCTGCATCCTCGACAGGTTCGAACGTCATCACGGGCGACACCATCGACTTCACGGCCCTCGAACCAAACGACCTGCCAGTAGCAACCGTCAACGGAAACAACGGACAGATGGTCACGATTCAAGTCGCGGTGACGGCAACACAGGACGTCGACTTCGGTGACATCCTGACGATAACCAACAACAACGCCGACGGCACAGACTACGAAGTCGCGTTCGACTACACTGGCTTTGGGGCGGACGTTGGGGCCACCATCCCGACGGCAGACGTGGTTGACGCATTCGAATTCCGGAGCGCAGATGATACGATTATCTCCTCTGATTCAACCGACTCAGAGAACGACCCGACGAACTTCGTCACTGTATCTACGGAATCGCCTGAAACAGTCAGCTTGCGCGTGAACCAGACGAGCACCATCGCAAACGCAGTAGCATCTGGCTCGTTTGCCGGTGACAGCGAGAGTACCGTCCTCATCGACGAAGTGACAGCCGTCGCAAACCAACTGTAACTTCGCACATCTATCTGGAGTCCACATGCCCACACGCCGTCAGACACTCTTCGCGATGGGCAATCTCTTCGTCGCGAGTGGGCTCGTCGGGTCAGGGGCTACAGGAGTTGTTCGTTCATCGTCGAGTGCATCGTTTCGCGTCGTCGACACCGGTGGCAGCGATATCGAACTAACGCCCGCAAACGACCCACCGGTTCACGTCCAAACGGACAGTGACGGGAACGTGAGCGCGATTACACCCGGAGGAGACAGCGATGGAATCAATACGCGTGCGGTCACACGGTACGAAGATATCGTCCTGCTGTCGAACGTCGGAACGACGAATATCGATGGCATCTACTTCTCGTTCGAAGCGACAAGTGACACACTCTCAGCAACGACGTTCGATTCTATCGAAGCAGTATTTCAGGCAACGACAGCCGACGAAACACTAAATTCGACTGGGACATCCGGTGATAACCTCCTAACTGTGAGTACCGATGAGGACGTCACAGATGAGGTACTCAACCCTGGTGACGCAGTTCTCTTCGGACTGCAGATTGACCTCGTTCCAACTACCCAGACGCAGTCACTCGAAGCACTCCCTCCCAGCGACGAGTACGACCTGACGCTTCGAATCCATACCGAGCAACACACGAACTGAGACAGTCCCACCAAGCGCAGAACATTCAGTCAGGCTAGAAGATAAATACTCGAACACTGTACAAGCATGTGACACATGAGCAAACATGGTGGGGGTGGTTTGCTCAGCAAACGACCACCTGACAGGGAGCGCAGCCTACCCAAAGACGAAGTCTTCGATATCATGAGTAACCACCGGCGGCGATATACGATCCATTACTGCAAACAGGTAGAAGGACCAATTCCGTTGTCGGACCTCGCCGAACAGGTCGCTGCGTGGGAGAAAGACAAGACGATATCGGAATTGAGGTCAGCTGAACGAAAGACTGTGTACACGTCGCTTCAGCAGACACACTTGCCTCGACTCGAACGTGCGGGAATCATCACGTACGAGGACGGCGAAGTGGAGTTGACGGACCAGACGGAACGCCTCGACATCTACCTCGACATCGTTCCCGAGAACTCAATCCCTTGGGGCGTGTACTACCTTGGACTCTCGGCTCTCTCGTGGCTCGTCATCGGTGGGCTCTGGGCAGGGGTTCTCCCAACTGAGACGATTCCTTCATTAGTGTATCCAGCGACAATCGTCGCCGTATTCACCGCCTCAGCGGCGTACCACGCAGTGACGAACCGACGCTATCGATTCCAGAATCTCGACCAACCACTGTAAGAGTGGACTGCCACCGGCAGTGCAGTTTTTTTGAATAGTTATACTCACACACTCATAAGTTGAGCCACGCATGCGCGTGGAAGTCACCGAGCGAGTAGTAGTATATCTCGGTGCCATCGATGACAGCGTACACTTCGATATCCGGGTCGTAGATGACACGTCGGTTGGTATCGATTGCGACGTCGACGAGGTCTTCGAGCGTCAAAATCGAGATGTACTGCTTGTCAGACTCGGTCGGGAATTCTCCCTGCGAAATCCACTCGTCGTGCCTGTTGTGTGAGATTCGAGTTCGGAGTTCTTGGGAATCGGTGTGTTCTTCGGTTCGAATGACGACACCACAGAGCCCGAACAGGAGGAGCCCTGCCATGGCTAATCCGCCGTACTCGAACGGATCAGACGGACGTGTGATCTCTTCTTCGACTGTTTTCGAGCGTGTCTCACTGTCGGTGAGCGAGCCATCGAGGTAGTACGCCTGACCGGAGAGTACAAACGGTGTACTCGTCGTAAGCGTTCCCGAATAGGAATCCGAATGGTACGTCACATTGAGTTTGAGTCTACTCACGAATCGGCCGACACCACCCGTTTCAGCCCGTTTCTGTTGCAGTTCTTCCCGTATCGTGGAGACGTTTATCGAACGCACTGCGACAGCGGTTCCGTCTGAGACTTCGCGTTGCTGGTCGAGAAGTGTCTCTTCTGCGCTGTAGAACGGTTTGCCGTCCCGAAGGCCGACTGTCTCCATCGTGAGTCGGTGTGTGATCGTCACCTCTTGGTCCGACGGGGCCGTCGTTTCGACGTGAAACGACAGGTTCGGCGTCATGGAAACGAAATATGCTGACCGGTTCACGAGGGTTTCACCCTGCTCGTAGAGCGTCGAGTTACCGGTCACGACAGCACTCGTCTGGACTGACGACTCGAAGGTTTGGTGGTTGATTTCTTCAGAGACTGTCTCTGTCGTCGGCGTCAGAAAGACATACCCGGCCCCTGCGAGACAGAGGATACCTGCGACTGCAAAGATGACGACGAGCGGCCGTGCCTGCTGCGTGACGAATAGCTTCAGGCGGTCTTCAACAGCCATGATAGTGAGACGGTGGTCGTTCCGAACGGGACAGCACCATTACAGTTCAGTATGTCAACGCGGAACAAAGCTTTTGTCCTAGAAGACAGACTGTCAATAAAGAGAGCGTGTCTGAGTACGATGTCCAATGAGCCGGCGGACCGGAGTGACCGAGAGAGTGCAACCTCGACGTTCGAGGACTGGGTAACCCAAAAAGCAACGGAAACCGATACCCCACGAGAACAGGTTCTCGAACAACTCCTCGATTCGTACTGGACGCTTCAAGAGGTCACACAGGTATTGGGCGGACGGAAACGCACTCCACAATATACAGACGATGACTTGCAAACGAGGGTTCGCCACAATGCAACGAGCCCGCAGCCAGATGAGACTGTGTCCAACGTCG
>NZ_LOPV01000049.1 GCF_001469865.1 Haloferax profundi | reverse complement strand
ACGAGTTACTCGAATACATCGAATCACTGGAGACAGACCTCCAGTCGGCGGCGCAGCAACGCGAAGCGCTGACAGAGTTGGTTCAGTCACTCACAGCAAGACTTGGCAATCTCGAAGCAGACCACGACGTAGACACCCTCGCTGAAACGGTCGAAGACGTTCGGGCGTCGCTGGAAGCGGAACAACAGCGACTCCAATCTCGACTCGACGACGAGTTCGAGGATCTCCAAACGATTCTCGAATATCTCGTCGAGATGGGTGACGAACTCGACGTTCGACTCACCCAAACTGAGATACAGTACCGAGCAGAGATTAGAGAACTGCGGGCCAAACGTGACCAGCTTCGTCAGTTACGGGAGGATGCTCGAGACCATGGGACCTACCGCGCTACGTGCGAGCAATGCGGTGAGTCGGTCGACTTTGCCCTCCTAACGACACCCGACTGCCCGAACTGTCAGCGTCCACTGACGGGTGTGACGAGCGAGACAAAGTGGCTCTTTTTGTCCTCGTACACCGTGACTACCGGTGGGACAGAACCACAGTCGTCACCGTCGAGGAAACGCGAGGACGCAAGCGATACCGAGCAGTCGGACGACCAGCGTGAGGGAGACGACAACCCCTCTGAAGTCGACGACCAGACAGAGTTGGCGTCGGAACAGAATTCGGCGCAATCCGAACAGGAGTCCACGTCACCGCCCGACAAAACCGATTTCGAGTGGCTCACGTAACGGCAGCGTCGTCAAAGGACCGCGAGCGACCCGTCGGCATCGAATTCAAGTACTGAATCGAACAGCGAATAGAATGTGCGGGTCGTCTGTTCGTCGTGACGTGTTGAATCGAAATAGAAGTACGCATGAGCGTCGGCAGCACGAATTCGTCCATGGAGGATGTGTAAAAACCTGAAGACGCGCTGCGTATCGGTGACCGCATCAAGGAGATTGGATATCGACTGAAAGCAGACGGATATCGGTACCCCAGCGTTGTCCCATCTTGTCAAAACTTTCGTCGTCAGGATACCGATTCGTCGAAGGTCACTCGGTTTCGAGACCCGCAGAACGTCGACTTGGTCGCCATACTTGTCTCTGGTGTCACTGCCAGCGTACGACCGTGCGTCGATGAGAACCTGCGTTTCTACAGCGTCGCTCTGGAGTCGCTGGAGCGTGTCGAGTTGCTCTTCTGGCGGCCTGTCGATCGAAATAATGAGTTGGTGGCTGTTTGTCATTGCAGACGAGGGCCTCATCAAGCGCTCAGAAAGCCGCGACGCGACCGTACTCTCACCCGGGCCGACGAGCAAGAGACTCGTTTCTCTTTCAACGTGTTCGAATACGGCCTCCGCCTCCAGTCCAAATTCGATATCTCTGTCGGGAGGGTCTTCCAGGTCAGTATCCGTGTCGATGAAGTCCCACCCGTCGTTGTTTCGTTCGAAGGTACTGTTGTCGTCGATGCGAGGACGTCGCGCACGCACAGATTCCGCAAGGTCCGACAGGGACCCACCCACTGTCGAATCCGTCTCATCGCGTGCGTCTTTGGAAGTCCCTCTCTTCGAGGAAACCTCCTCTGCAAGCCCTGCAAATGACGACGAGTCCCCCACCGTGGAGTCAGTCGTCGGACGACGTGACTCCGCCTCGTCGCGGTCGTCCATAGGTGCTAGTCACTAACAATATAATTAAATCTTGGTGTCATTTAGACCGCCTAATCGACAGTCATCGTCGATTGCAGACGGTTCTCGTTTGGTTTTGGGAAGTTCAGTATTCGTCGACAGCAGCGAGAGACACGTGAGTTAGCCACCAGTATTGCCATAGTTCCAAAATTTTACCCACGGTTAAAACCATACAAACATAAATCAAATTCCAGTATATATTTCTTTATGAAGAATAGATAGCCATTTACAGCAAACTCACCCAAAAGTATTCAGTAGAAAGGTATAATTCGTTTTTAAAGCCACTACAGACAGTCCCCGACCCCGTGATTATGGGTTTCTCACCCACCAGAACGCCAATTTCTGGGATTTGACCTAGATGTTCACTGGACAAATTTCCCAGATGGTTTTTCATATACTAAACAATACTGTCGTGGCGCAATTTACGCTATCCTCCCAAGTAGCCGCACTCAAACTGGCTTACTGCCAACGTCACAGGAACCGGTTCAGCGCTTCCCGAACCGAATCCCGTCTTCGACCATGCGGAGGTTCCGTTCCCGGTCGATGTGCGGTTTCAGCCAGTCGTACTCCTGCAACTGCAAGATGAGGTCACCCTGGAGGTTTCGCCAGGCGATGGCGTAGATCGGAGACTGCCCCCACGCGCGGAGTTCGGGAACGAACTCGTCGTACTTCTCGTAGTGGTCTTCGAGTCGCTCGATGGCGTCGACGACGTACTGCGCTGCTTCGGCCTCCGACTCGGCGTCGACGATTGCACGGTTCAACCGGGTTTCGAGTCCCTGGACAGCCTTCTGCATGTCCTGTGCGGCCGCGCCGTCCGACTCCGGCAGCGCGTCGATGATGGGTTTCGGGACACCGAGTGAGAGTTCTTCGACGGTCATATCGTGCAGTGGGTGACCAGTTAGCAAAAAGGCGGCGACAACACTCGGAGTCGAGGTATCGTGTCGTGGTGCTCCGCCAGTTCGCGAAGAGAAGTAGACTGCATTGCGCGCCGGGGTGCCTCCGAAGGCCGTCCCTGACCTCCGGTTGTGGCGCGTCGTTGACTCTCTATTCGTCTGCGTCGTCGGTCCGTGCCCTGAGTTCGGACGCGACGAGTTCGTCGAAGTCGACACCATCAGTTCGGTACTTGTCGCGGTGCTCTGCCACCACGACTCCTTTCTCCGTAATCTCGTACAGACCGGACTTTGGCGCGGGCCCGACTCGCTCCAGAAGTCCGTAGTCTGCCAGTATCGGCAACCGTGTATTGATGTACGAGCGATTCTTGTCGAGGATATACGAGAGGTTCACGGCGGTGTTCCGCCTCCCATCGGAGAGGGCCTCCAGTATATCGAAGTCAGTTGGGACGGCCAACTTCATACAGTAATGTTTGTGTCACACGATAAATAAGCACGTAATACTGAAACGACCATTTTCGGCAGACTGCAGAGGGAGGCTGGGGTGGGCGGGGACGGGTCGAGGACTACCGTGTGTCGGAATAATCGAGACCGTCGCGTGCAAGACGGAGGTCCTCGATAATCTGTTCGTGGTACTCGATCGCTGTGTCGATGTACTGTTTCGTCGCTGTCGGGTCGCCGCTGTCGTCGTGGTACTGAGACTGCAACAAGTGCAGTTCGAGTGCGCGCGACGCGGAATCGTTCGCGGCCAACAGAGCCCGAGTAATCGTCCACGCTAACGCCCTTTCGTCGGGGAGTTCTCCAAACGCCTCCGATGTTTCCTCTCGTCGCCCAACCATGTGTAACGTGTTGGCTCTGGATAGTATTTAAAATTATAGCACACTGATAATTACGACGAGAGACAGGATACACATTATGGACCGCTTGTGCGCCGTTCCAACTATATCGGAGCGAGAGTGTGGACGGGGACGTGTTCGAACACAAATACGTGTCTGACGAGAGAGCTCAGGTGCTGCTGTGTCCGCCGAGACCAAACTGAAAGAAATGACACCGGGGTTTCCGGGCGCCGTCCGCCGTTACCTCTCTTCGACGTGGCGAATCTCGACGGCGATGCCACGCGTGGAGTCGGTCATCTCGCTGCCACCCATCTCCGCGCGACCGATTGCAAACGCCTTGGGACCCTCGACGACGACTTCGTCGCCCGGTCGAATGTCGTCGTCAGCGTCGACGACGCCCGGCGCGAGGACCGACCCGTGTGGAACGAACCCGTCGATTTCGACCGTCTTCGTCGGCGCGTCGCTGTCGCGCCAGACTTTCGCGCCTTCCAGCGTGAACGAGAGGACGCCGTACTGTGGCACCATCGTCGCCAACTGCTCGCCCTCGCCGTTCCACACCTGCAACTTGGGGTACCGACTCGTCATCTCGAGTTCCACGTCAGCAAAGAGTGCGTCACCCGCCTCTGGACCGAGTTGGTAGTCGGCGAGTGCTTTCACGACGTTGTGTTCGCGTTCGTCACGCGAGAACTTCGGTTCGCCGTCGAGCGTCCGCATGAGGTTGCCGATGGATTCGGTCGTCGTCGGGTGTTCAGAGACAGTGTACTCGACGTCGAGGCCGAGGTCCGCCTCGACTCGTTCGACGATTTCGGTGTACGCACCCGGTGGCACGTGCGCGATGATGCGCGAGTAGTCGTTTCGTTCGAGATACCGGCGGAGCACCTCGGCGACGAACGACTTCTCGTCTTCGGACCAGTCGCCGGTGACGACCGAGTCGTAGTGCTGTGCGGGGTAGGTCAGTTCCAACTCCTGTGGGACGACGCCGATGGGCGAGGTCATCGACACCATGTGGGCGCGGTACTGCACCGCTTCGTGGAACTGGCGGTGGCTCTGTGACTCGCTGTACGGTTTCTTCGCCGAACACGGGAGCAAGACGAGTGGGTTGTCGAACCGATTTTTGTAGCGGGTCGTCACGCGGTCTGCGAAGCGCTGAATCTCCACACGGTCGATGGACTCCTCGGACGCCGCCGTCAGTTCCGTGTCGCGGATGACGGGCGTCCGTTCTTCGAGGTACCTGTACTGCTGGTCGAAGCGGCGGAACGCGGCCGTCAACCACTGGTCGTGGCGGGCCTGTCCCTCGATGTAGTCGCGGAGGCGACCATCACGGATACGACGACGGACGCGAGCGAGTTCCGCGCGGAGCGCGTTCGCGTTGTGGTCAGCGGCGTCGGCACGGGTGAACTCGGACGCCGGTTTCTGACACGCCGCACACGCACACGGGAGTTCGTCCAGGTCTTCGAGGAAGTACTCGCCGTCGGTCGTGAGGTAGAACCCTTCGAGTCCACGTGCTCGGGCGCGCGTCTCGTCGACGAGGTCGACACCCGCATAGACGAGAAGCGAGACGTTGCGCGGCGTCGCGACACCGGAGAGCATGAGTGCGGTGTCTGCGGGCAGGTTCTCTTTGGCTTCGACGATGTTGTCGCGGAAGGCGCGGGCGTGTCCGACGAATCCCTGTGCGTCGGAGAGGATGTACGCGTCAGCGCCGTAGTCGGCGGCGGTGTCGGCCGTGACGACTGCCGCAGAAGGGTAGTCCACGTCGGGGTAGTCGACGGCGAACGACTCCCGCACTTCGTCTGCGCTCCCTGCGGGAAGCGAACGGTGTGGAAGGACAGTCAGCACGTCGTCAGAGCCCTCGGGCATCTCGCGTTCCGCCGCCCAGAGGCTTCCAGCATCCTCGAGAACGTCGTCCACAGGCGCGGGCGTCGTCACCGGATCGGAGAGGCGCAACTCTCCGATTCGGGCGGCGCCGTCGCGCGCGTGAACCTCGAAGTAGTCGGTCATACCCGCTTTCGGCCCCCGACGGGCAATTAACTTGCCTTCTGCGGGCGTGAGTCCTCGCTGAATTCCCACCGGGCCTACACGACTTAGCTCCTGCAGCACTAACCACCATCTATGGACTCCCTCACCCCATCGGGCCCGTGGTCGCGTGCCCGTCTCGACGAGTTCCTCACGATGACGACGATTCCCGTCAGACTCTCGTGTCGAACCCCGTCGGACGACCTCTGGATGCTCTCGCTGTGGTACGAGTGGGACCCGGAGACGCCCGAACTCCGGTGTGCCACCTCGGCCGACGCCGACGTGGTTCGGTTCCTCCGGGCCCACGACGACGTGGCGTTCGAGGTATCGACGAACGACCCGCCCTATCGAGGGGTTCGTGGGAGGGGCGTCGCAACGGTCGAACCCGACGACGAGAAGGCAGTCCTCTCTCGCCTCATCCATCGATATCTCGGCGACGACGACTCCCCACTGGCGAAGCGACTGCTCGCACCGGAACGCGACGAGGTGACGATTCGGATCCGGCCCACGAAACTGCACACGTGGGACTACGCGAGTCGGATGGAGACGACGCAGTAAGCAGGCGCGTCGGTAGGTACACAAAAAGATACCCAAGCGGGCGGGTGCCGTGCAGGGGTGGCTTTGTTGCCCACACGGCGTACGGAAAGCGGGTGCTTGGAAGGCGATGCGAATCAGCGAGGCCAGCGACGGGTGAGATGGTCGGTGGCGGTGCGAATCTCAGCGACGCCGCGCGACGACGAGTACTCCGGCGACGAGGGCGACGAGGGCGGCGACGAGACCAAATCCGGGTGCCTCAGTCGAAGATGCCCCCATTCCGGCGGCGTCCTCAGTCGTCTCGGCCGAGTCGTCGGTCATCTCCGTCGTTGGTTCGTCAGTCATCGTCTCGGTGTCCATCGTCGTCTCCGAGTCCATGTCTACGGTGTACGCCGCAGTGTCGACCACGGCACCGGTCGATGCCACGTACGGTCCATCGTCAGCGCCCTCGCTCGTCAGGAAGTCGTAGGCCTGGTTTCCGTTGGTGTCTCTGTGGGCCATCGGAACAATCGTTCCCGACTCTTCGAGCGGCGTGTCGAGCACGATTTCGACGTTCTCGTGGGTGCCGGGTTCGAGGTACGCGGAGGTTCCGCGGACGCTCTCGAAGACGGCACCCTCGGTGACAGTCGCATCGTGGACCGTCACGAACCCGCCGTCGTGGAGGGTGACGGATTCGACTGTCACAGTCGTGCCATCGCCGGACTGGTCTGCCGACGTGACGACGGCGTTGACCGACGTGTGGGCACTGGCAACGACTGCGCCGCCGTCAGCGACGTACGGGCCGTCTGCCTCACCGTCCGACTCGGCGAACGTGTACGTCTGGTCGCCGTCGGTGTCCATGTGTGCCATCGGCGTCAGCACCTGCGAGGAGCGAATCGGTTCGTCGAGTGTCACGGTGACGTTCTCGTGAACGCCGGGTTCGAGGTACGCGGACGCACCGACGACGCTCTCGAACACGGCACCGCCGGAGAGCGATGGGTCGTGAACGACGACGAACCCGCCGTCAGCAAGTTCGACGCGGTCCACCACGACGGTCGTTCCGTCGGACGTTTTCGTGCTGTAGTCGACGCTCGCCGACACGGTTGCGTTGCCGCTGGCGACGACTGCACCACTGTCGTCAGTGTACGGGCCGTCTGTCTCACCGTCCGACTCGGGGAAGGTGTACGTCTGGTCGTCGTCGGTGTCCATGTGCGCCATCGGGACGACAGTCGTCGTCTCGTTCAGCGGCGCGTCGAGCGTAACTCGCACGTCGTTGTGCAGGCCGGGTTCGAGATACGTGGTGGTGCCGCGGATACTCTCGAACACCGCGCCGTCAGTGACGGTTCCGTCGTGGATCGTCACGAATCCACCGTCGGGGAGGAACACCGAATCGACGACGAGTGAGTACCCACCGGTCGCTTGCTCGCTGTAGGTGACGGTCGCCGTGTCGGAGGGCATGGCCATCGCAGTATCGACGACTGCACCACCGTCAGTGACGTATGGACCATCGGTTTCGCCCTCCGTCTCCGGGAAAGTGTACATCTGGTCGCCGTCGGTGTCCATGTGCGCCATCGGGACGAGCGTCGTGTTCTCGGTCACTGGGTCGTCCAGTTCGACGCGGACGTTTTCGTGGACGCCCGCTTCGAGGTACGCGGACGTACCGCGGATGCTCTCGAAGACGGCACCCTCAGTGACAGTCGCGTCGTGGATGGTCACGAACCCACCTTGCGAGAGTTCGACGCGGTCCACCACGACGGAGTCACCCGTCGTCGGCTGGTCGCTCATCGAGACGGACGCGCTGGCGTTCACTATCGCATCGTCCACGACGGGACCACCGTCGGCGGTGTAGGGTCCGTCTGCACCACCGTTCGCGGCGACGAACGAGTAGACGCGGTCACCGTCTGAGTCCATGTGTGGCATGGCGATGTACGTCCCAGACTCGGCGACTGGGTCGTCGAGTGTCACGGTGACGTTCTCGTGCGTGCCGGCGTCGAGGTACGCAGACGACCCGACGACGCTCCCGAGGACGTTTCCATCGGAGAGTGAGGCGTCGTGGATAGTCACGAACCCACCGTCGGGGAGCGTGACCGAATCGACCGTGACGGTCGTTCCGGCCGAGGCTTGATTGTCGAACGAGACGGACGCCGTCTCCTGTTGGGCCGCCGTTGCCACCGGGATTCCCCCGGCGACGACGACGAGTGTCATCAACACTGCGAGTGTGTGTCGCATACCTCAGAGGGGGTCGAATATTTAAAAGAAGATTTTCCGAACTCTCACCCAAATCTCCCCCCGATGTGCCCCCAGTATTCGGATTTCACCGCGAGAACACGACTTCAGCGGGCGAAAAATCGGACTGCGAGTGCGACCACCCCGACTCTCATCCCACGCGAAGAGAATGAGACTAAATAGCCACTCGCCCCCAATTAGTGGTATTGCATGTCCTACACCTACACTGGTGACGCCCATCTCGCCCTCTCTGCGTCTTACCGTGAGGACGACGACCCGTTTCCGACGGACACGTCACTGAACTTCCCCCGACGCGACCACCTCCGAGACGACGTGCACCTGTTCACGCGCCTCATCTTTCCTCGGTGCTGGAACGCCGGGTCGCTCGTCGAAAACGACGCTGCGCTGCGAGAGGAAGTGCGTGAACTCGCTGCCCTCTGTTACGACGGCATCGCTCCCTACAGCGACGAGGACCCATCTATCGTCGTCGAGTCCGTCTTCGACCGACTCCCAGAGATTCGAGCGACGCTGAAGAAAGACGTGGAAGCGGCGTACAAAGGCGACCCTGCCGCGCGAAGTTACATCGAGATAATACGGTCGTATCCGGGACTCCAGGCAATCGTCGTCCAGCGTATCGCTCACGCCTTCTACGAGATGGGTGCGCCCGAGTACGCCCGTGAGTTGACCGAGTACGCCAAGATGGAGTCCGGAATCGACATCCACCCCGGTGCCGACATCGGCGACTACTTCTTCATCGACCACGGCACCGGCGTCGTCATCGGCGAGACGGTGACCATCGGCGACTGGGCCAGAATCTATCAGGACGTGACCCTCGGTGCACTCCACTTCGAAGAAGAAGAAGACGACGAGCACACGCTGAAGAAAGGGTACAAACGCCACCCAGATATCGGCGACAGCGTCGTCATCGGCGCTGGTAGTAAAGTCCTCGGCGCGGTCACCATCGGCGACCACGTCAGTATCGGGGCGAACTCGTGGGTCACAGAGGACGTACCATCTCACACGAGCGTCTACATCTCAGACCACCCGACGCACGAGCGAAAGCCGAAAAAGTAGGTCGTTCGACCCGGAGACGCCGCCGTCGTCTTCAGTTTAGTCGATGGTAATCCACGCGAGGAACGCGAGACCAAACGTCTCGAAGACGTGCAAGAGCATCATGAGTCGCCACGCGATGACGGGCACGTCGGTGGCGAACCACCCCGAGAGCGTCGGGTCGACGAGGTACATGTAGAGTGCCAGTGCGTTCTCGGCCAAGAGAAACACGCCGAAGACGAGGAGCCCAATCGCGTGTTTGGACCGGAAGGTCAGGTAGTTGCGCGCCCAAATCGCCGACAGGACGAACAGCACGACGACGTTGAGTGCGGCAGAGACGCGCGCGACGTCGACCCAGATACTCATTCGTCCCCCACTTTCCGCGGATGTGTCATATACGCTTTCCCAAATTCCTTCATAATCAGTCGATTCGTTCGATAATCGTCTCGACAGTCTCCCAGTTCGCTCGACACCGTGGCGACGGGAGGTAGACTGCCCCGTAGTCGTCACCGCTTCGCTGGACGACGTCGTTGTCCAGCAGGACGTCGAGGTGGTGTCTCACCGTCTTGTAGTCGAGGTCCAGTGACTCGGCGAGTTGATTCGCGTTTCGTGGCTGTTCCTCGATAGTCCGGAGGATTCGCACGCGGTTTTCACCACCGCGAGTTCCCGTGAGCACGTACCAGAGGACAGCCTCCATCGTTTTTGCTGATACGTTGGAGGCCCTTAAAGAACCACGAGACAGCACCAAAACACCGGCCGAAGAACCGGAAGACGTTCCGTGGAGAGTGGTCCACGTCGCGCGCCCTGAGTTAGCCGAGCGAGATGTCGAGGTAGAGCATCACGATTGTACCGAAGATGGTTCCCAGCGTCGCAGTTCGTTCGAGGCCTCCCGTGTGCGTCTCGGGGATGATTTCGTCGCTGATGACGAACAGCATCGCGCCTGCCGCGAATCCCATCGCGTAGGGCAACAACGCCGAGACTGTCAACACGGCGTACGCTCCGAAGACTGCGAGAGGAATCTCGACGATTCCGGACCGAACCCCCGCGAGTGCAGCGTAGAACCGCCTATCTAGCCCTGCGTTGATAGCAGCAACCGACACCGCAAGCCCCTCGGGGATGTTCTGGATGCCGATAGCGAGCATCAACGGGATGGCCGTAGAGAGGTCACCGCTCCCGAACCCGACACCCACAGCGAGCCCTTCCGGCATGTTGTGGAGTGTAATCGCGAGGATGAACAACACGACGCCAGCGAGTTTTTCGTCGTCGACCGGTGATTCTTCAGGCGGGTTCGCAGCGTCTGTTCTGCGACGCCCAGAGAGGAGATAGTGCGCGTGCGGGACGAGTGCGTCAGCGCGGTCCAAAAAGAGCGCACCGAGTGCCATCCCGAACAGCACTGGAATCGGGTTTCCGTTCGAATACGTCTCGATACCGGGGATGATGAGACTCGTGAAACTCGCGGCCAACATCACACCCGCGGCGAATCCGAGTGCACCGTTGAGCGCTCGCTCAGACGGGTTTCGCCAGACGAACACGAGCGAGGCACCCAACAGGTTGAATCCAGCGATGACGAATCCGCCGACGAGTCCGTGGACGACGGGGTTGTCACCGAATAGTTGGATGAACTGGTCGGCTACCACACGTCTCGCCCCCGACTGTGAGTGCACATGATTGTACGAGAGATGTGAAACTGCGAACTGTATCTAGTTTTGCATGCGTTGTCGAGAACTGAGCACACGAACCAGACGCAAGAGAGCGCTGTCGGAGTGTTACTCGTCCGACTCTGCTGCTTCTGCTAACTGTTCGGTCACTGCTGCGAGCGACTCCACGGCCACCGAGTCGGGGACGAGCGAGAGCGCCGACGCGGGCCAGTCGTCGTGGGCGAGGGTGAACGTCGCATCGGGGTTCTCTTCGACCAACCGGGCGACGCCACGTGCGGCCTGTTCGTAGGCGTCTCGGTCGAGTCGCTCCGGAACCTCGGCAGTCAGTGGGTACGTCTCCGAGAGTGCACGCGGGAAGGGACCGAACGGTGGGACGACGCGCCATGCGGCGTCGAACTCGTCGCCCGAGGGCATGCCACCCTCCGTGAGCAAGACGTTGCCCTCGGCGGTCAGGCGGTCCATCCGGTCGTGATGGCGGGCCACTTCGGGCCGGTGGGCGCTCTCGTTGGAGACGTAGAAGAACGCGCCCTTCGAGGCGGGGTCTTCTCGTTCGAGTTGGTCCACGTGGTCTAAGAGTGCGCGATAGCCGTCGAGCATCGCCGGATGCGAGCGTGCGCGCTCTTCGACGAGTTCCATCAGGTCGCCGTCGCGGATGGCCTGCTTGATGCGCCGGAGTTCCGCGAACGTGACGTGGAGGTTGTGTGCGGCCAGCAGTTTCTCCTGTTGCTTGTCGCCCTCTGCTCGCAGGTCGTCGGGCGAGTATTCGGTACAGACGGGACAGGTACACGGGAGATAGTCGAGGTCTTCGAGATGCTCGGTCCCGCGGACCGTGAGGTAGCGGCCGTCACGAGCGTAGAGTGCGTACGCGGCCGAATCGAACAGGTCACAGCCGAGTGCGACGGCGAGTGCGAGCATCATCGGATGGCCCGCACCGAAGAGGTGGACGGGTGCGTCGACACCGAGACCCCGCTTGGCGGCGGCGACGGCATCCACCATGTCGCCGTAGCGGTAGGCGTTCATCATCGGGACGACGGCACCGACGGGGAACACGTCGAGGTCCGAGGCGTAGGCGTGTCGACCGGCCTCTTCGCGGAGGTCGGGGTACGTCGACCCCTGCACGGGGGCGTTGACGAGCATCTCGCCCGTGTCGACCGCTTCGGCGTCGGCGATGGCCTGCTTCGTGATTTCGAGGTCGTCTTCGGCCTGTTCGCGGTCCACGTCTGGGGGCGTCGGAATGTCGACCGGCGTAGCGATATCCGTCCCGATGTCGTGTTGGAACTGCAGAATCTCCTCGGTCGTCGTGTCGATTTCGCCGTACTCGGCGAGTTGGAACGACCCCGAGTCGGTCATGATTGCGCCGTCGAAGTCGAGCATCTCGTGGAGACCCACGTCGAGAGCCTCCTCGCGGAGGTGGTCGTTCTTCTTGATGATGTAGGAGTTGGTGATGAGAATCTCCGCGCCGAACTCGGATTCCAGACGGGCGGGCGAAATCGTGTCGATGTTCGGGTTGACGACCGGCAGGAGGGCCGGCGTCTCGACGGTGACCCCCGCACGAGGGACGGTCAAGCGGCCGATTCGGCCGGCGAGGTCCCCGTCACGGATTTCGAAGTGGTCGCGCATGGAGTGGCGTTCCGTGAGCGCGGCGGTAAGAGTTGCGTTCGGGAGTGGAGAGATGTCGACTCACTCGTCGAGACACCAGTCCATCGAGAGGCCATCAGTCGGGTCGACACTCCGATTTTCCGTCCGGTAGACTCCCGAGTCGGTCACGTAGTAGTACGCCTCGACCCGATAATCGACGTACAACGGTGGTCGATGTTCGTACGCGACTTCGACAGGCGTTCCCTCGTAGTCGACGTATATCGTCCGGGATTCGTCGCCACCGAACTCGTCATCGGTCGCCGCGTCGAGTGCCACGACGACCGATTCGAACGCATCGTCCTCGTATTCCAGTTCGCGTGGGTCGCCCGCCACAGCGTCCGAGAGAGCACGCTGGAGTGCATCGCTCTCGACCAGTTCGCTGTCGTTCGCGCTCGCGACGACGCGAGAGTCGTTCACGTCGTCGGTCGTCCCGAATCGCAGTGTGTGCCGCGGTGGCGTCTGTGTGCCCCACTCCGACTCCACGACGGCACGAACACCGTCGGCAGTCGTCTCGACCGATTCGACTCTCGGATGCCCGGTGTTCGTCCCGTAGTCCTTCTCGGACGTGACGAACGTCGCTTCGCAGGACGTGAGCGTCTCGTTGGTGATGGAACCGGGGTACTGAGACGACGACGCCGGTTCTGTACTCGTCGCCGAGGCGTCGCTCCCGTCGGGAGTTGCAGAGAGGCACCCGGCGGTAGCAACGAGTGTCGCCACGCAACCGCACACGCCGGCCACGTACTGACGGCGATTCACGTGTACACGTGTTGCCAATCTGTGAAGTGTCTTCTGGGGCCGAGAGGGACCCAGAGAATGCGACGAAAAGGCGACTGCCGGGTTAGAACAGCAGTCCAGACGGCATCGCGTCGGGGTTCATCTCCGCGAACTTGAACGCGATGTAGGCGATGGTAAAGAGCGTCGCGTTGTACGCGCCGTGGATGAGCGCAGGGACGACGAGGTTGTCGGTGAGTTCGTACGCCGTCCCGAAGACGAGACTCGGGAAGAACAGAATCCCGATAGTGACGAGACGTGCACCCGCACCGCCGGTGAGGGCGACGAAGTGGATGGCGGCGAAGATAGCGCTCGCGAGGGCGATTCCCGGAACGGGACCGAACGACTCGCGGATACGATTCTGGACGACGCCGCGGAACAGCAGTTCCTCACCGGGGCCGATGAGGAGGAACGACGCCGGCACGAGAAGCAAGAGCACTTCGGGGTCCTGTGCAGCGATTTCGGTCACCTGGTTCGACCCGGCTTCGACGCCAATCGTCGAGACGAGGAGTGCGCCGACGAACGCCGCACCGAGCGCCGTCACGTACCCGAGGACGACTGCTGCGAGGTCACGGAGCGACGGGATGGAGACGCCGAAGTAGTCGCGGTCGAGACCACGGACGGTCACGTATCCGAGGGCGACGCCCCCGAAGGCGATTCCTTGCAGGAGGACGAGCGAGATGACGATGACTGAGAGCGGGGTCAGTTCGAACCCGACGCTCACCGCCGCCACCTGCGTGATGACGACGAGGATGGTCCCCACGAGGAGACCACCACCGCCGAGGACGAGGGCAGCGACGAGGGACCGAGCCGAGTCGAAGAGTCGCGTCGTAGTAACCACGAGCGAAATGTAGGGCCGCCGGTGTCAAAACCCTTCTCGCTCGGGCCGTGCCGTTGGCTCCTTACTTACCGGCGAGTTCGTAGTAGAGAACTCCGAGAACAGTGCGTGCGTCGCGAACGTCGCCCGCGAGGACCGCCTGCCGCAACTCGTCGTAGTCGACCGTGGTCGGCCGGATGCTCTCGTTGAAGTCGAGATTCTGGTCGGCGCTCGGTTCGCACCCACGGCCCACGAAGTAGTGGTGGACCGAGTTGGCGATGCCGTTCGCCGGTTCGACCGTCACGAGTTGCTCCATCGTCTCGGCTTCGTACCCGGTCTCTTCTCCGAGTTCGCGGTGGGCAGCAGTGACGTAGTCGTCGTCGCCGTCTTCGGTTCCGCCAGCAGGCAAGCCACGGTTCGTTCGACCGACCGCCTGTCGCCACTCGTCGATGACGACGACGTCGCCGTCCGGAGTGAACGGGAGAACGACGACTGCAGGCGGTTCGTCAACGTAGTGGAAGTCCGTCTCCGTCCCATCAGGGAGGCGCACGTCGTCCATGCGGATGTCGAATCCGGGGCACGAGTAGTCGATTCGCGTGCCAGTCGTCTCCCACGCGAGGTCGTCGTCAGTCATGGACAGACGTGGCCGCGGTGACTCAAAAAACGTCGCGGTCGGTGGCGACGGCCGCACTCGTCAGCGGAAGAACCGACCGAACGCGTCGCGGACGACGATTCCGACGCCGAAGACGGCGGTTCCGAACCCGAAGGTGATACTCGCGAGGTGGCTCTCGGAGAGCCAATACGGCAGCGGATAACTGGCCCGGAGGCCGGCGAGAAGCGGTGAGAGGACGGGAACGTCACCCCGGCCGTCGGTGAGCATCGGCGTCGAGTCGTGAAGTGGACCACCGACAGTCTCTCCGACCGGGAGGCGTTCTGCCTCGTACGGGATGTAGTCAGTCTTCGTGCTCCAGACGACGCTACCTGTCTGGTTCACTTCGAGGATTCGCTGATTCCCCGAATCCGTGATGAGCGTGTTCCCGTTCGGCAGTCGGTCGGCGTCTCGTGGCCACCAGAACTTGACGCCCTCTGCGGAGTCGACTTCCCAGACGATTTCCCACTCGCCGGTCTGCGCTCGGTGTAGTTCGACGATACGGCCGTTCTCGCTGTCGGCGACGAGGACAGCACCATCGGCCAACCACTGCGGGTTGTGCTGGCGTAAGAGGAGGTCAGAGTCCCCTTTCCCGTCGCCGTCGTCGTCTTCGTTGATGACCTCGACGACGCCCGCACCGCGCTCGATGACCAGTAACTGGTTCGCGTTGCGGACCGAGACGAGATAGCGGTCCTCACCGATGACGTCCACGTCGTTGATGTGAAGCCAATCGACCGTCGTGGCGTCGGCGGGTGCGTCGTAGTACGACGACGCGTTCCACTGCCACGTCACCTCACCGTCACGAACCGTGAAGATACGCTCGTGTTCCATGTCGGCGACGAGGACTTCACCCGAGTCGAGCAGTTCCACGTCGTGAACCTCGCTGTTCGTCATGGTTCGCACGGGGAAACTCCACTCCTCGACGGTCGCTGGACCGTCCGGTGCGTCCGGGTCGATGATGCGATAGCCCGTTCGTGTACACGGCGACTTGTACGGTCCACAGTCGGTGTATCCACCATCTGCGAACGCTGCGAGGATGCGCCCATCGTCCAGGTGCGTCACGTCGAAGTAACTGTCCGCGTCGGAGAGTCGCCACGAGAGTGAGTCATTGGAGACGAGGTAGACGTTGCCGTACTTGTGAAGCCCTGCACCCCCGCCTTGGGACCCGACGAGTGTCTCCATCGTCGACCCCTCGTCGGCAGTGTTCGTGGCCGACACGCCGATGTCGGGGGCGAACGTCGCACCGACGACGAACGTCGCCACGACGATACCGACTCCGAAGAGAACGAAGAGCACACCAATTCGTCCTCTCGACCTGTTGTCCATTACCTATTGATGGTCACACATCGAGGAAAAACGTTCGGAAATAAGCCGCCGTCTGCTACTTTCACAATAATTGATTATTCAGAAACATGTGGGAGAGATTCAATTTCCGTCGTCGAGCGAGACCTGTTGGAGGTCCACCGCTAACTCGTCGACGTACTCGTTGTACGCCTCGACGAACTCCGCGAATCCACCGGCGAGTTCCCGCACGTCGGGTGCCGACGGTGGTTCGTACTGTGAGAGCAGGTAGACGCCGCCTTCGCCACCGACCCGAAGGTACGACACCTGTGGACCGTCCCACTTCAGTTCCCAGCGTGTCCCACCGACTCGTTGGGTGAACGTCCCGTACTCGCCGTCGAATCGGTTCAGTTCACCAGCAATCGTGTTCGCCACCTCTCGGATGGTCTCGACGAGTCGGTCCCGGTCGGCGACGATAGACGCCGTCGTCGTGACCTCGGGGAACTCCGTCGGAACGTCGTCGAGGACGCCGTCGAGTCCCTCTACGTACTCGTTGTACGCCTCGACGAACGCGGGGTAGTCCTGCATGGCCGTCGCGAGCGGTTTCGGTTCTGGGGGTTGCTTGGTCGAGACGACGTACGTCTCGCCACCCGACTTGCCTTTGAACCGGAGGTACTGCAAGGCACCCGCTTCGTACTTGAGTGTCCACTTGCCGCGGCGCGTCTTGAACGTCTCTTGGCCGTAGTCGCCGCCTTGTAAGATGGCGAGTTCGCGCGCGATGGTCCCCGCGTGGGACTGGACCGCCGAGACCACTTCGTCGCGGTTGGCGGCAACGTCGTCGACGCTCGTGACGTCGAACGGGAGGGCGTCAGTCATCTTGCGGTAGCGAGGAAACCCCGTCCTTTAGGGCGGGGAGGAATCGCGTTCGTACACAGTACCCTTCGACCTACAGTGGCCCCTCGGTGTCCAGTGCTTTCGCACCCTGAATGACGAGTCCCCGCCACGTCAGGCCGTGTGCTTCCTTTACTTCGCTCAGTTTCTCGTATTCTTCGTCGCTCACTTCGATGTTCAGGTTCGGCATCTATGCTATAACTTAGTGAATCAATAGTTTTTACATTCATGGTTTCGAGTGTTCTACTGTGACCGCTACTGCCACCAAGACGTTGCAGGCCACGCTCGCGCCCCCAACGGCGCACAAAGAGCGTCGTCTTCAACGAACTGTGGCGACCTACCGTCGCGCTCTCTCCGAATCGTTCGAGAGTGGCGCGACAACACAAACAGCGGTTAACGACGTTGTGACGCCGTACACGCTCACATCCTACGCGAAGGACGCGCTCAAGTCCTACGTCCCGAAACTGCGGGACACGTACAACGCTTCGCAGTTGAAGGACGATCACCCCGTTCGATTCACGAACCGTGGGTGGCGTCTCGACCACTCTGAGGAGCGACGACACGAGTTCTGTTGGCGCGTCCCACAGGCAGGACGTGGCAATGCGTTCTGGATTCCGCTCCGTATCAATCCCGCACAGAGAGAGTTGTGGGACGACCTCCTCGACGGCGACATGTCCGTCGGAGAGTTTCGACTGCAAGAGCATCGAACGAATTGGGTGCTTCACGTCACTGTCGAGTACGAGGTCGCGGAGCCAACTGAACCAGACGAGCCGACGTACATCGGATTCGATATCGGGGAATCCAAACTCCTGACGGGCTGTGCCCTTCGGGACGATACTCCAACCCAACCGTACATCTACGACGGCGGTCGTGCCCGACGCCTCCGAAAGGAGATGTTCACGACCCTCCGTCGCCTTCAAGAGCGAGACGCTGAGTGGCGTATTCAAGAGCGATTCGACCATTATCAGAACGCTCTCACGGATATTGTTGAGAAGGCGTCTCGACAGGCTATCGAGTACGCTCAACAGTTCGAGAAACCCGTTATCGTTCTCGAAGACCTGTCGTACATCCGCGAACATCTTGACTACGGCAAGTGGATGAACCGCCGTCTCCACAACTGGGCGTTCGGGCGACTCACTGGCCGAATCGAGGACAAAGCCCGTGACGCGGGCATCTGTGTCCGATTCGTGAACCCAGCGTATACGAGTCAAACGTGCCATGAGTGTGGACACATCGGCTCTCGTAGTTCTCAAGCCATGTTCCGCTGTTCGAACGGCGAGTGTTGGGTGACGGAGTACCAAGCAGACATTAACGCGAGTGTGAACATCGCACGTCGCGTCAACCCGTGGGGAGAGAGGTGCGCGTTGAAACTGCACACCGATGACTCGCCACAGGATGGGAGTGCTTGTGACAGCACCACAGGACACCACGAGCAGAGTCGGCAATCCCGACAGACGACGCTCGGGGACTTCAGTTCTGAAACCTCCGACGACGAGACTTCCCTTGTAGGAAGCCCCGCCCTTTAGGACGGGCGAGGATGCCACTGTGAAAGAGACTGCGTGTGGGGTGATAAGCACGTCCGTCACAGATTCACCGCAACTGATACTTTTACTACCATTGGTACATGTCTCGAATGCATGAGTTCACAAACAGTGACAGTTCGCGGGACGATTGGTGGGATGGCGAACCGGGCGAACCCCGCGTTCGCTGGCGGTATCGTCGCCGTCTCAGTCGTCGCACTGGCGTACGCAGTCACCGTCGGCACGCTTCAACAGCACACCTACGTCCACGTCATGGCCGGACTCCTGTGGACGGGCACCGACCTCTTCCTCGGCGCGATTCTCGGCCCGGTCATCGGTGGCCTCACGAAAGAACAGAGTGCCGCCGTGTTCGAACGCCTCACGCCGAAGACGGCGTTCTTCCTCCCGTCGATGGCACTCGTCACCATCGCAGGAGGACTCACGCTCGCACAGCGTCTCGGGGTGTTTCCCCACGCCGAACCGTGGCTTGCGCTCTTCACCGCGGCGAACCTGATTCCCGTCCTCTTGCTTCTCGGGTGGCGTCTGAACGCGTGGTCCGACCGCCGGTGGCAAGTCGTCTTCGCCGTGGCGACTGTGGGGTCACTCGCGTGGGTTGCGACGACCATCGGGCAGTTCCAGATGACGACGCCCGCAATCGTCGTCGCACTCGCAATCGTCACCATCCTCTCGGTACAGGGATTCGGATTCTTGATGCCGGGTGAGATTCGCATGTACTTCGAGATGATTTCTGACGACCCCGACCCGAGTGTCATCTCTGCCATCGGACAACAGAACGCGAAACTCGGCGGTGTCCAAGGACTGTTCCAACTGGTCCTCATCGCCGACATGGTGTACCTCCGATTCGGCGGGTTCTGAGGCCATCTAGACGGAATCCCGCGCCTCGTAGAATCGCCCCGTTACTCTTCTGCGCGACGAAACACGCGAAGGGTATCGTGTTCGCTTCGTTCGACCTCACACTGGACGAACCCGAACTGTGTGAAGACTCGCTTCCAGTCGCGGTAGTAGAGTGGGAAGTCGTACTCGTCGTCGTTCACGCCTCTTTCGCTCGGCGGAACACTCTCGTCACCTTCGTTCTCGACGGTGACGAGGAGGTCACTCGTACTGCGTGCGAGTTCCTCGAAGACCCACTCGTCGTCGGGGTGGATGTGCTGGAGCGTCTCGATAGAGAAGGTTGCGTCGAACTGACCGTCGTCGAACTCGCCGACGAGGTTCTCGATGGCGTCGGCGTAGAACGTGCCATCGGCGGCGAGAGAGGGGTACGCCTCGCCCATCACCTCGAACGACTCGTCGTTGATGTCGACACCGTAGAGGTGTTCGAATCCGTGGTCGTGGAGATGCGAGAGGTGACGGCCCGGACCACACCCGAGTTCCAGAATCGCCGACTCCCGAGTCAGATACTGGTCGAACACACGCCGAATCGACTCGCTCGTGTCGTTCGGACCATAGTACGCGTAGTACTCTGGCGAAAACTCTCCCGACCGGTCTTCCCACGCCCGACGAACGTCGTTTGCATCCACAGGTACGAGACGGACGGTGGACGGGTAAAGCCTCGTTGCATCCGACGGGCGTGATTCGGTCCACGGAAGTTTCGATACCAAAGAATCCAACCGAATCGGTGTCGAACTAGGCGGTGAGTGCGAGGATAACTGCTGTTGTAGATGCACTTGTCTATCAATCTCCCAGATTCGAAATTAGATGTCAACAAAAATCTGTCCATGACACAATAACCCTCACAAGTCTTAACCGTGAAGGGGGCATTTGTCCAAAAGCAATGGCGAAAGGAAACGTTGATTTCTTCAACGACACTGGCGGCTACGGTTTCATTTCGACGGACGATGCTGACGACGACGTGTTCTTCCACATGGAAGACATCGGCGGCCCGGACCTCGAAGAAGGCACGGATGTGGAGTTCGACATCGAGCAGGCCCCCAAGGGCCCTCGCGCGACGAACCTCACGCGACTTTAAATTACTTTAGTACGCCGCGTTTCGCGGCAGAACGACACTTTTCATTTTAGCGATACTCGACCGGTGAGCGGTGCACTCCGCCGTGCGTAGATGCCCTTCTCAGAGACGCTTCTCAGAGTTTCTCGGTACTGCGTGCTTGTTCGGACCGCCGGCGCGCCTGGTCGAGTCGTCGCTCGGCCGCCCGCGAGAGGTCGACCGGAAGGTCTGACTGGGCCGCTGCCAACCGCTCGGCGACTCGCTCGAGTCGCGACGTGACAGTTTCGAGGCTCTCGTCGGCCTGTCCCCGGTTGCCTGCTTCGGCACGTTCGGCAGCA